>NZ_JAKEVK010000322.1:0-3065 GCF_022398435.1 Pseudoalteromonas sp. Isolate6
AATATTACCAAGGTACTTTACCTAATAATTTACTTGAGTATTGGAAAGAATACGGCTTTTGTGGTTGGGGGAAAGGCCGTTTATGGATGGTGAATCCAAAAGATTATCAAGATATCTTGACTGAGTGGTTAAGAGGAACTCAATTCGAAAAAATGCAAAATGACGGTGTAGATAGTTTCTATGTCATTGCAATAGATGCGTTTGGAAAAATGTATATTTGGGGTAAAAAATCAGGGAGTAGTCTTTCCATAATAAGCAGCTATGGCATGATTTTTCCCACCTTCGAAAACGAAGAATATATCGCTACGGGAGAAGAAAGAAGCTTAGATTTGTTCTTCTCTGTACAAACGACAACCCAAATTGATTTAATTGATATCAATGAACAACCTCTTTTTGAGCGAACTTTGGAGAGGTTAGGCCCTCTTGAAAATGGAGAGATCTATGGCTTTGCGCCAGCTCTTGCCCTTGGTGGCGAACCTAAGCTTGAGAATCTCCAAAAGGTAAAAGCCACGGAACATTTAGCTTTCCTAGCTGATCTTGGAGAGAAGCGTGTTATGGCCGATATCGTTGCGCTATCTAACCAATTACCCCATAACCAATAGCACCTTTTTAAGTCCTTTAAATACATAGATGTTGCAAGGTCTAGCTCAATCATCCTAGCCAATATATTCCAGCAAAAGACATAGACTATATATGATCACTAAATGTAATGACTCTTATGAGTTAAATAACTCAAGCATCTTTGAATTAGAAAATTTTTGTAGAATTAAACTTCCGTATTTGTTTATCGAGTTTTTCCGCAACAATAATGGCGTTGCCTTTGAAGGACTCACTTACGCCATAGACAATAAGGAGCGGTTGATTGAGCGAACACTTCTTATTACAAACGATTCCAAGTTGTCAGACGATATTATGCAGTACGAAATAAAAGTGGTACTCGCTCAGATTGAAGAACGCCTAACCGACAATGAAGATCTAGTGGGTGTTGAGTTACTTCCTTTTGCTTATGTCTTTGGTGGAGACTTTTTATGTTTAAACTTCAAAGATAGCAATACTGAACCGTCAGTTGTACTCTGGGATCATACTGGATCAGATGAGTTAAGCCCTGTTTATGCGCTAGTTTCTGATAGCTTTGAAGAATTTATTGAAGGTCTTTGCGAGTCTGAATATGGATAAAATAAACGATTAGTTTGCTTTCTCCCTTATCAGCATGGGGTATTGGATTTCGTGTTTAAGGAAGATACGTGTCAGATAAGTAAAGCAATTTCGGCAGGAAATCGCACTCCGTTCAGATGGGTTGTTTACAGCTTGGTAAAACATCCACAGACCATAAAGTTCGATGCGTCACTAGTATATGGACCAGCATAAACAATGGAGTTCAGGGCAGAGCTTCTCTTCAGCCAATAGCCGCTCGCAAAGTATACTATCAATCTAGCCCAACGATGGGTATTTGCCCCAAAACATAAGGAAAGATAATGGAAAATTTACCTATAGACTTGCGCGATGAAATTGATGCTCTCTATATTTCTGCATACAAATTATTAGAAGCCAACGATGTTGATACTGCTCAAGAAAAAGCAGAAGAAGCATGGAGGTTATTACCTGAACCGAAATTTGATTGGGATGTCACTCTCAGTTTTGTTACCGGAATTTGTAAAATGTATCGAGAATTAAGCTTACACGAAAAAGCCCATAATATTATTAATGAGCTTTTAGACTCAGACCATTTAAATGACTATGATGATGGGCCATTATTTTTGAAAGCTACATTATATTTTGAGCAAGGAGAGTTTAAACAAGCATATGAATGGTTTGCTAAAGCCAATTCTATTTCACGAGGTAGATGCTTTGTAGAACAGCCTAAAAAATACAAAACTTTCTTTAATGAGTATAACCAATGAATGTACATGACCAGATAGAAGAGTATTGCGAGCAAGGTAATGACCTTTTTGATGAAGAAGATTTTCAAGGCGCAATGACACTCTGGAAAAAAGCTTTCGATTTACTCTCTGACCCAGATGAAGAGTGGGATCAAGCCGTTTGGCTTAAAGTATCTATTGGGGATAGTTATTATATGCTTGATGACTATCAACAATCCCTCGATTCAATGTTAGATGCATTAAACCACCCTGAAGCACTCGACAACCCATTTATTCACTTTAGAGCTGGCCAGTGTCATTATCAGTTAGGTGATAAATAGCGCAGTAAAAATGCTCTACTTAAGGCCTATATGTTAGCCGGAAAAGAAATTTTTGAAGACCACGAAGACGATGGACTGTTTTACTATGACTTTTTGAAATCCGAAATCCGGCTATAAACAGGCCAACTCTAAGGACAGCAAATACAATCACACATTACCCCCAATTAGTACAGGTGTAGTAGGTAAAACAAAGTGAACTTCTAATGAAATGGTATCTCTATTGGTTTCAACCGTTTGATAAAATTGCACATAACACCTCTAGGCATACAAGTGTCTATTTGAGGAAAAGGATATGAATTATGTTTAACTGTGAGCCGTACTTATGGAAAGAAAATAAGCCGACTTATCATCCAAATTACCTAAAGGCGCTTGAGCTAGAACTTCAAATTAAGTTTCCAATCGCGTTTTTAAGCTTCATAAAATTACACTTTGGAGATAAGCCAATCTGTTCATCTTTTGAAGTCGGAAAAGGACAGAGTGCAATCGCACACTTCCTTCACTGCCAAGATTTAATAAATGATGATTTGGAAATTTATAGTATTTCAGAAAAAAAAGAGGAAATAGATGAATTTTTATCGAAAAAGATAGTACCAATCGCCATTACCTTTGATTCAAATTTAATTGCTTTTGATTTTCGTTATAACGCAACGGATCCAGAGGTTATATTTATTATCACTTCACAACTTGAGGAGGGTGATAACGCAATAAGTCATATCTGCCCTAGCTTTAATACACTTTTCTCCATTCTATAAAAATGATAACAAATCACCATAATAACCAATGAAAAAATAAGCGAAATAGAATTTTAGGATATATAAATGCTACGAGATAAATTAAGGGATATCGAGTATTACAATGATAGGAT
>NZ_JAKEVK010000323.1:0-3053 GCF_022398435.1 Pseudoalteromonas sp. Isolate6
AATTAATACTTGATCTATGTCAAAGTGACCTTTATATTAAAGTTTCAATAATTACTGAAAGTTTAGAACGATGAACTTATCACCAAAAATAGAAAATTTTGTACTTCATTGCGGCGAAATGGGAAGCCGTTGGGGTTTCAATAGAACGATAGGACAAATGGTCGGCTTGTTGGTTATCAATGAAAAACCATTGACAGCGAACGAAATCGCCGATGCGTTAAAAATTTCACGCGGTAACGTGAGTATGGGAATTAAAGAGTTGCAATCTTGGCAACTTGTAAGAGTTCACCATGTTCCAGGAGATCGCAAGGAGTACTACTCTCCAAATGGGTCTATTTGGGATTTAGCTAACCGTGTTTTTGAAGAAAGAAGAAAAAGGGAAATTGACCCAACACTCACCTTACTTCGAGACCAAATCCTAGATAGCGCTAACTCACCAGAAGAAGTATATGCTCAACAGCAAATGCAATCCATTCATGACCTACTTGAAACTGTCACTAAATGGTCAGCCGAACTTCAACGCTTATCACCAGAGCAACTACAGTCGTTGATGAAACTCGGATCTTCAGTGAGCAAAGTAATAGATTTAAAGGATAAATTATTACGTAAGTCTTAAAGTGCGAGGTGCGTCATGCTTGATACGTTGTTATTGTCGCGAATACAGTTTGCGGCAAATATTAGTTTTCACATTCTCTTTCCCACAATAACCATCGCATTAGCTTGGTTTCTGGCGTTTTTTAAACTCAAGTATGACTTGACTGGCCACCCCGTTTGGTTGCGGGCCTATCGCTTTTGGGTCAAAATTTTTGCGTTATCTTTTGCCCTTGGAGTGGTTAGCGGCATTACTATGTCTTTCCAGTTCGGTACAAATTGGCCTGGATTTATGGAAAAAGTCGGCAATATTGCTGGTCCTTTACTAGGTTACGAAGTACTGACCGCATTTTTTATGGAAGCAACATTTCTGGGGATAATGCTGTTTGGAATGAAGCGTGTGCCACCTAAAATACATACTTTAGCTACTTTCCTTGTAGCCATTGGTACAACACTTTCAGCATTTTGGATCTTGTCTTTGAACAGTTGGATGCAAACCCCGACAGGCTTTGAGCTCAGAGACGGAATTGTGTACCCTACTGACTGGTTTGAAGTTATTTTCAACCCTTCATTCGGATATCGTTTCTTCCATATGTTACTGGCCAGTGCACTTACTGCTTCGTTCTTGATAGCCGGTGTCAGTGCATATCGAATGCTCAAAAATGATGAAAAACATGCACCTAAAAAAGCGCTAACAGTGGCTTTGACGGTCGCAGCGCTTCTTACTCCAATACAGGCTTTTGTCGGCGATTTACACGGCCTAAATACGCTAAAACATCAACCACAAAAAATTGCGGCAATGGAAGGCGTATGGGAAACAGAAAAAGGAGCACCGCTCTTACTCTTTGCAATTCCTAACGAGGAAGAAAGGCGCAATGATTTTGCGATAGGCATTCCTAATATGGCTAGCTTTATTCTTACCCACGACGTTAATGGTGAAATTAAAGGGCTTAACGAATTCAAAGGTGAACACCCACCAGTTAAGCCCGTCTTTTTCGGCTTTAGAATTATGGTTGGTATGGGAATGCTGATGATTTTGGTCGCGTTTGTTACCCGGTTTACGCTGTGGAAAAAAGGTGAGTTACCCAAGTGGCAACTAAAGGCTCTTGTAGCTATGACCTTTTCTGGCTGGATAGCAACTCTAGCGGGATGGTATGTCACCGAAATTGGCCGTCAGCCTTACATTGTTAGTGGAGTTTTGAGAGTTGAAGATGCTGTAACTACAATTGCCTCGGAAAGCGTACTATTTACGCTGGTTGGCTATCTAACGATATACGCAATCTTATTGTACGCTTACATTCGCACTTTATTCCACACTGCCAGCAAGTCTGTAGAGGTGGAAGAATATGACATGAAGGAATTCGCTGAGGAGGTGACTCGTGTTTAATCCGGAATATCTATCCCTCATCTACGCAGGTTTGATGGCACTTGCTGTGCTTGTTTATGCAATATTAGATGGCTATGACCTTGGCGTTGGCATGATGATCCCACTGGATGATAAAGAAACAGCAGATACTATGATTGCCTCAATTGGTCCATTTTGGGATGCTAATGAAACTTGGCTAGTTTTGGCAGTAGGCCTTGCATTTATCGCATTTCCTCAAGCCCATAGCATGATTTTGCAGGCGCTTTACATTCCTGTTGTTTTCTTATTATTTGGCTTAATTATGCGTGGTGTTGCTTTTGATTTCAGAGCAAAAGCGCGAGTTAAACGCCAAAGACGGTGGGACAAAGTGTTTAAATTCGGGTCGTTACTTACTTCGTTTGCACAAGGATACATGCTGGGACTTTATGTCATAGGCTTTGATAATACACCGCTTGCTCATGCATTTGCAGTCTTTAGCGGGATCGGTGTTGTTTGCGCGTATGGCTTGATTGGTTCAGCGTGGTTGATTATGAAGTGTGAAGGGAAACTACAGCAAGATGCAATCAGTTGGTGCAAAAAATTTGCGAGAGTTGCTTTTGTTGGTGTGTTGCTTGTTTCTATCATCAATCCAGTTATTAATGAATGGATCTACGAGCGGTGGTTTGACCTACCTATGGCTTTGGTAGTAATGCCTGCCCCAATCATCTGCTTGTCGCTTTTTGTAATCTTAGAGCTTGTGTTACAAAAGTTGCCAAAGTCACCTAATAGTGGTGCTTGGCTGCCATTCCTCATATCAGCGTTTATTTTTGTACTTTGTTTCTTCGGCTTAGTCTATAGTTTTTACCCGTTTGTGGTACCAGGCAAGCTAACCATCTTTGAAGCGGTTGCTGACGCATCAGCTCTCACCTTCTTATTATATGGCGTAGTGATTGTGGTGCCGACCTTAATTGCATACACGTTATTTTCGTACCGAGTCTTTTGGGGCAAGGTTCAACCCTTGTCCTACTATTGACACTTGCATACATTAGCCCAACCAAAAGGCAGCGAGTTGGAAGCTGCCTTTTTTATTATTCTAAAAACAAAGTTTGCTAAATTA
>NZ_JAKEVK010000324.1:0-3011 GCF_022398435.1 Pseudoalteromonas sp. Isolate6
CGCACCAACAACGCGCACCAACAACGCGGTGATTAGCGGAAAGCTAAATGATGTGTTTAGCTCAATCAGCGACGTAGACCATGCGCGCAGCGCCTTTGATTTGGTCAAGCTTTACCCTGCGGTAGGAAGCGATGATGCAACAAAACTATCGGATGCACATGTATTCATAGCCGACCAACCAGAAGACCCGCTGGTCAGCACGCTATTGGTTGAGTCTCCAGATTTACGCGACGACTCGCTGCTTGAAGATATGTTGGAGCTTATGACTGCAAGCGCGACCAAGTACCACGGGTTGAGTCATTTAACATCGCCATATCAAAGCGGCGAACTGCACCTAAGAGTGCGAGACTTGCAGCGCTCCTTAGCGCCAAGTGTTACTCGCACTCAGTCTAAACAAGGACTGAGACCACAGCTGGACAGTGATAGCGATGTAACGGGCTATCGATACAAAACGATTGAGTCATTTGGCAACCTCAGTGAGTTTAGTATTGATATCCCAGACTTATTGCTTGATTACACGAGAGTTGTTGTGCGCGAGCATTCGTGGTTTTCTCTGTGGCGGCAGCACACCATCAACGGCACGGTGGTATCAGGGGAAGCGTACGAAGGAAGATATTTGCCTAGCGGTTACTTTCTTTGGATCTACTACTTATCAAAGCTGGATTTTAGGTTTCATTCATTTGCCTCAAGTCAAAACATCACATTAGGTGCGACAGAAACCATTGTTAAAGGGACGGTTAAGCTAAAAAAATCCGGCTCTAGCCAAATAATCACGGATGATGGTAGTGGTCGATTTATCCATTCTGGCTACATTATCGCGACGATTGATTATGATACAGGCGTAATTACTGAGTTAGAGCCAATCGATTATAGTGGGACGGTAAGCGAAGAACTGGGCGCGTTAATTCAGTTAAAGCCACTTTCACTGCGAGAAATCGAATTTGCGTTACCGTCTCAATCATTTGCTCGCAATAGTATTTATATTCGCGCAACGTCTGAGGCAGGCACTGAATATAGTGCATCTAGCGATGACAACGGCAACATCACAGGTACTAATATATCTGGCTCAGTAAGTAGTAATGGCACGGTTTCTCTGGTGTTTGCGGTAGATATGGTGCAGGAATCTATCACCTATGATTATGATGAACTCACCATTATCAATGTGCCTAGCCCACCAGGTGGCATTGACCGCAGCAAACTACCGGAAGGCGGCTATGTGCCGATATTTCACGAGTTCAACCTTGTATGCGTTCAAGACCGTAACCGGACCCAACACGCAACACTGAGTAATGGCCAAGAGTTAACGGTAACCGTTGACGCTAACTGGGTAGATATTGTTGATAATGATGGCCTATCGCTCTACAGCGCCAATGATGACAATTACAGCTATGACAAAGCCTCTGGTAAAGTCACAATCAAACCTGGCATTGCTAACTTTTCTGGCCCGTTCATCATAACTGTAGTGCTCAGTGAGCTGGTTTTGGTGGATGCCATAGAGAACGACACACTAAAGATACTCTCGCCRCTGAAAAGAACATATGACGTTGGCGCAACCGTTTCTAGCGCCTATGTGCTCGGCGACTTACAAGCGCTGACCAAAGACGAGCGGACTCTGAGTGCTTGGCAAAATAACTTTGGTGATTTTGGCTCTCCGGCATCGAGCGCAATCAACACCACACAATACCCAATYGAGCTGAGCAACCTTGGCACCATTGCCCAGCGYTGGGCMATWGTATTTACCAGCACYACTGCGTTTTATGTAGTTGGCGAGCATGTAGGCATCATTTATTACGGCAATACTATCAGCGACTGCACACCCATTAATGCCAATGCAGGCTCACCATTTTTTGTTTTACGCAAAGAGGCTCTAGGCTCAGGGCTAAACCCAGGCGAAGCGTTTTTATTTGAAACCACCACTGCAAGTAAGCCAGTTATGCTGACACGCTCGGTAAGCCCCGGGCATACCGAAATTAAATATGACAAATCCACGCTTGGATTTAGAGGGAGTAAAGACTAATGGCATTTAAAATGTATAAGTGGGACGATGTAGGTGCACCTGTGCTATCAACAAATAAAGGGGCATTAGCAAACCTACTATTAAAATGCTTGGTTAATGGCTACGACGGTAAACCTAGTGCTGGTTGGCAATTGCACGAACATAGCGACAACTTCAGTAACCTAATCATTAGCCCTGCAAGCAACAAGTGGTATTATTTAATCTATGATGATGGCCGCAACACCTATTTACGAGACTCAGCCGCCTTGCTTGGCGCTATTGATGCGTGGACAGATATAGAAACGCCTGTGTCGTCGCATAGTTATGCTGATTGGCACATTCGCATTCCTGAAAACAGTTATTCCAACCAAAGTATCGATAAACGTTCTAATAAATGGGTGCTGCTGGCCAATACGGAAACTGCCTATTTTCTACAAACTGACCTAAACAACAGTTACTCAATGGTTTCTGTAATAGGGAAACTAAATTGCGCGACTTTTGATGACCTCTATATTTGTTTGGCTGCCAACCCCAATTGGCTAGACCATGACGAATTACAGTTTTTATCTAATAGGGGGTCAGGTGTCACACCGCTTGTTGTAAAAACAAAAATCCCAATCAAAACGAACCCAAACACGATGACTAATGATGTACTTACGTCAGTATGGCCAAGTTCGTGCAAGCGCAACCCTGGAAGACAAGTTCTTTGGAATGTATGGACAAACATTGGGTTGTACTCAGGTAATGAGGTCATTGGCACATTTCCGGATTTAGAATTTGCCGTGCACTCATCTAGGGAGCAGTCATCTACATTTCTGCACGAGGGCGACTATCTATACTTTAATAATTCTCGGTGGCCGATACTATGAGCATAGTAATACCGCATCAAACTAAGCACAGTCTGTTATTAAATACAAACTTCAGTGTTCTAGAAGTCCGAGGAAGTGTTGAAGGTAGTAGCCCTGAAGGTGCTCGACAACTGATACAGTTTATCACCCGCTCAACTATGACGAAG
>NZ_JAKEVK010000325.1:0-3008 GCF_022398435.1 Pseudoalteromonas sp. Isolate6
CATTAATTTTGTTTCAATTACCTTCATCTCTTTGATAGCCTTTAGCTTTTATCAAAACTATGCCTCCGTTGGTAGAAACAATAAAGAAGTCGCAAGCTATATCACGCCATTTTCATTTTATATTGCAGGATATAAATACCTGAGAGATAACTATTTTTATCCTTCATTACCATTTCGATTACTAGATAAAACACCTGCTTTAGCTTCCAAATCAAGTGCTAATATCACCGTTATCGTTGTTGGTGAAACTGCACGTGCAAGCAACTTTTCACATGGAGGCTATAAAATAGATACTAACGAATACACTAAACAGGACGGCATCAAATATTTCAGTAACATGTCATCTTGTGGCACAGCGACAGCAATTTCAGTACCCTGTATGTTTTCACGGCTAGATAGAGCACATTACAATAGCCGTCTTGCTCAGAGCCAAGATAACGTGCTTGATGTGATCCACAGGGCTGGCGCCGAAGTGTTTTGGATAGACAATAATAGTAGTTGTAAAGGTGTATGTAATCGGGTTGAGAATTATCGGATTGATACTAACAAGGATAACCCGCTGTGCGACGGTAAGTATTGCTTTGATGAGGTACTAATCCCATCACTTATGACTACCATAAACAACGCGCAAACAAGCAATATTGTTGTTGTCTTACATATGATTGGCTCGCATGGCCCAACTTATTATCGCCGCTACCCTAAAACACAGCAAAAATTCCTCCCAGATTGCCAACGTAGCGATATCCAAAATTGTACGCCTCAAGAATTAGTGAACACCTATGACAATACCATCGCTTACACAGATTTAGTGTTGCACAAAATCATTACACAACTGTCTTCGTTAGACGCAGAAACAGTCAACATGCTCTATGTTTCCGATCATGGCGAATCACTTGGTGAAACCGGATTATATTTACATGGCTTTCCATATCGTCTAGCACCTAAAGAACAAACTCAGATCCCGATGATTTACTGGAGTAACCGCCTAACAAATAAAAGCTACAGTGGTTGCATTGACGCTGTAAAACAGCAACCCCTTTCTCATGACAATATCTACGATACGTTACTTGGCTTAACCCAAGTTAATTCGAAAACCTATCAGTCCAAAAATGACATATTTGCAACCTGTGAAACTCAATTACTCGCAACTAATGGAGAAACTAATGCATTTTGATAACACCAATAAGCCAACTGGAGCAAAACGACTATTGCTGGCGCTTGGACACTCATTTAGAGCGTTTAATTGGCTCACAAAAAATGAATCCGCCTTTCGGCAAGAGCTTATTCTACTGCTGGTTACTATCATTTTGCTGTTTACACTTGAACTTTCACTCTATGAGCGCGTTATGTTGTTTTGTGCAACGCTGTTTGTGATGTTTGCAGAGATAGTAAATACTGCTATTGAAGCAACAATTGATAGAGTCGGTTTAGAAATCCACCCACTGTCGGGGCTTGCCAAGGACTTGGGCTCTGCAGGCGTGTTGATCGCACTTATCGTTTTTATCTGTATCTGGGGCAGCTGTTTATATCAAAACCTCTACTAGTAATTAATGGCCAATGATGCTTATGTTTGGATGAGAGAAGCCAAACATAAGCTTTAGCGCTAAGCCATTACTTCCTTTTACGCTTGGTTCTTGTTCCCAAAATACGCTTTTTGTCTCTTTGCTTCTTAGATTTACCAGAATTACGGCGAGTGTCTTTAGGCTCTTTGGTTAAATCAGGTTCATAGCCTGGCAGCCATTGCGGTGCAAATCGCTCATCTAAGAAAATTTCTATTTCTTCTAGTAGCCACTGTTCATCAATACTCACAAGCGAAATGGCTTGGCCATTTTGTCCAGCACGACCACTACGGCCGATACGGTGCACATAGTCTTCAGCAACATAGGGTAACTCAGCATTGAAGACATAGTTTAGCGAGTCAATGTCAATGCCACGAGCTGCTACATCCGTTGCAACCAAGACGCGAATTTCACCTGATTTGAATTGAGATAGCGCTTTGTCACGCGCGCCTTGAGACTTATCACCGTGGATCGCTGCGGTTTTAAGGCCATCCTTATTCAATTCTTTTGCGTAGCTATCAGCACTATTTTTTGTGCGAGTAAACACCAGTACCTGATGCCAATTATTTTTGCCAATCAAGTGGGAGATCAATTCACGTTTGCGATCTTCGTCTACCGAATAGAAAGTTTGCGTAACTGTGCTTGCGGTGCTGTTCTGAGATTCAACTCCTACTCGCTTAGGGTCGTTCAACCAAGGCTTTACTTGGGATAACACAGCATCGTCAACCGTAGCTGAAAATAGCAACGTTTGACGCTTAAGCGGCATAGTTCGCATGATCCGCTTAATTTCCCCCATAAACCCCATATCTAACATGCGATCTGCTTCATCGAAGACCAAGTGTTGAATATTTTTGAGTGTTAATGTGCCTTTGATTAGGTGGTCAAGTAAACGCCCAGGTGTCGCAACCACTATGTCAACGCCCGCTCTTAAGCGCTTTTCTTGCGGACCAATATTTGCACCGCCATATAAGCACACGACATTTAGGCCGGTGCTACCCACTAACTTTTCAGTATGCTCAGCAACCTGCTGCGCCAACTCACGAGTTGGGGTAAGTATCAGCGCCCTAACCCGTTTCTCATCTTGCACGCCACCTATCAGCATGGAATGCAAAATCGGCAGCATGAAGGCAGCAGTCTTACCGGTTCCAGTTTGGGCACTTGCAATTAAATCAAAACCACTGAGCAGAAGTGGAATACTCTTTTCTTGGATTGGTGTTGGTGACGCAAACCCAAGCTCGGTAATTGTGCTTAGTAGTTCAGGGTGAAGTTGTAATTCGCTAAATGTCATTGGAGGTCAGTGCCTATTACCAAAATTGTGCGGATTATAGCAAAGAAATAGACAAGGTTATAAAGCGGTAGCAAGTAATAGTTTAAGTAAGTAAAACAACGCAAGAAGCTCACGGTAATAATTTTATAACTTGGTCAAAACCAAAAAACAACATTATTACC
>NZ_JAKEVK010000326.1:0-2994 GCF_022398435.1 Pseudoalteromonas sp. Isolate6
TAACTATTCATTTCAATTCAAGATTTAACAAACCCCGCTGGTGTTTAATCTTTCTCGAGGTCGACCTCTCAATCACAAGTAATACCAATTATCTTAATTAAGTGGTCTATTTTGAGGCGAGAAAACCTTGTCGATAACAAGGCAAAAATTTTGCTATTTAGTTGCTCTAAATAAGAAATTTTTAACGCAGTTAGCGTCAGATTTACTCCTTCAAACTGAGCAAGTATTAAGGCTAATTGGTATATGCACTCAAGGGGAATGTATGTTTCGCAATAATAAGAAAAAACTGGCTGTATTAATCAGCCAATCTTTGCTCGGCTCGGTACTTTTTGCACCGGGTCTAGCACTCGCTGAAGAAAGCAATAATCAAAAAGCAGCTAAAAATGGTGACGTTGAAGTTATTCAAGTCAGAGGGATCCGTGGTAGCGTTGTTCAATCACTCAATACAAAAAGATACTCTGACGCCATTGTCGATGCAGTAACAGCCGAGGACATTGGCAAATTTCCAGATCAAAACGTTGCCGAATCACTACAACGAATTACTGGTGTTTCAATCACCCGTAGTTTTGGTGAAGGTGAACGCGTTAGTATTCGAGGCACAGGTGAAAGCCAAAACCGGACCTTATTGAATGGTCAAGCCGTCGGCTCAGCGGATTGGTGGACCAACTCAGCGGCGAGCCGTGGTTTTAACTATACGATGTTACCCTCTGAAATCATTTCTGGGCTTGAAGTTTACAAATCACCCGAAGCCGATATTGACGAAGGCTCTATTGGTGGAACCGTGATTGTGAGAACTCGTAAGCCGCTTGATTTAGAAGCAAATAAGATTGCAGGTTCAATTATCGCACAGCACAGCGAAGTATCAGGTGAAACCGACCCGCAACTTTCTGCTATGTACAACTTTAAGACCGATGATGAGTCTTTTGGCGCCTTACTTTCCGTTGTGCGCCAAGAGCGTAACTTACGCCGTGATGGTATTGAAGCATGGTCTTGGACCTATCGTGATATCACACTTGAAGACGGTACCGTCGTCGACAATGTCTACAGCCCTGGCGGTGGTGGCTCAGCTATGTTCTCACAGCAGCGCGTGCGCACGGGTATAAACCTCGCCTTGCAATATCGTCCAAGTGAAAATATGGACATTGTATTCAATGCGTTAGACTCTACGCTTGAAGCCGATAATGAAAACCAAAACTTCCTCTGGTTACCCGGTTACGGCGGCTCACAATACACTGACATTACCGTTATCGACCACCCCGTAGTTGGAAAGATGGCCGTCGGCGGTACACTTGGATTATCTCCAGATGGGAATAACATTCTGGATGAGACCAAAGTACGTAACTCTGAGCTCAAAACCAAATTGTACGACTTAAAAGTTGAGCATCAAGGGCAACTTTGGGAATCTTCATATCACTTAGGTTACACAGAAGGTTCGGGGGGTTCACAAGCGGATCGCTCCGTTGGTTGGGAAGGTAACTATATTCACAGCTTTGATGCGTCACAAGAGGAAGACGTAAAGACCAGTTACACTGCCGATCCAAACGATGGTGATAAATGGAATTTAGGCTTTTTACGCTATGACAGCAATGACGCGAAAGATGATGAAACTTACTTTCAAGCTGATTTTAAGCGTCCAATTGATGTTGCTATCTTCAGCCAGATAAAAGTCGGCTTTAAATACCGTGATCACAGTCGTTTTAATACTAAGCACACAACGGACAATCGTACCGACTTAAACTGGAGTCTAGCTGACTACTCTAAAGCCATGCCATCTGATTACCTATCAGGCATAGGCTCATCGGGCACAACGCGCAGCTATGCAATTACTGATTCAGATAAAATACGCCAAGAAGGTGATGCGCTGGGTTGGAATTACCGAGTGTTGAAGGCCAGTACTTTCGATATCAATGAAAAAATTACCGCAGGCTACATTAAAGCGAACCTGGATGCAGATGGCCTACGCGGTAATTTAGGTGTAAGACTTGTAAATACCAAGCAAACCTCATCCGCGTTTGCAGGTGAGTCCGGTGCTGAGGTATGGACAACGGAAGAAAAGGACTACTTCGACATTCTTCCGAGCATTAACTTGGCGATTGACTTAGATGACGATTTATTAATGCGTTTTTCTGCCGCACGAGTTATGTCTCGCCCAGATTACGCCGATATGACGGCATCAACTTCATACAACCTAGAAACACAAACTGGCACTGGTGGTAATCCTGACATCGACCCATATCGAGCGACGCAGTTTGATACCGGTATCGAGTGGTACTTTAGTGACGCAGGTCTGTTTTCTGCGGTATTTTTCTACAAAGACATTCAGTCGTTTATTGAGAGCCAACCAGCACTTGAAACTCACGAAGGTAAAGAAGTGCTGATCAGCCGTCCTGTTAATGGTAAAGCGGGCCGTATTCAAGGTCTAGAAGTGGGTTATCAACAAGAACTATACGAAGGTTTTGGCGTTGCTGCTAACTATACCTATGTAGATGGTGAAGCCAAAGATGATGAAGGTAACGACATCACCATCCCTGGCAACTCTGAGCATACTGTTAACTTGAGTTCTTATTATGAAAACGAATTCATTAGTGCCCGTATCTCATACAACTTCAGAACAGGGTATGATACAGGTCGCGACTGGCCAGGATACATTGACGATTATGGTCAAGTAGATGCCAACCTCACCTATAACTACAATGAGAATGTGGCATTTATTCTTGAGGCCATCAACTTGACGGATGAACATACATTTAGCTATCAGGAAAAGGGAGTTGAGCAAGCACTAACAGGTGTCTATGCCGATGGAAGGCGCTTTAGCGCGGGGGTTAGATTTAACTTCTAACACCGAATAGCGAATGAAACTTTTACCGCTAAATCTGGTCTTATTAGCTGTAAAGAAATAGTTTCATGACTCGAATTAAGTCGCTTCCAAGCTAACACAGGTTCGACTTAGTAAACTCCCTGCCCGGAGTTCCAAAAAGCTGATAGCGTTTGCTA
>NZ_JAKEVK010000327.1:0-2971 GCF_022398435.1 Pseudoalteromonas sp. Isolate6
ATAATATTTTGCTGTAAGTGAGGCGAATAATCATCGACATCAAATAGATCATTAAATAAATAATGAGCTATCCCTTGGTAGTGTGGCTCATCCAAAGTAAGGATGTACCCATTGATTAAATCGGCCGCCACTTTGGCATGATTAGCCGAGCGCTTAAGTAGAGAAAGTAAAAATATATTTCCAAACAGGGGATATCTATCAACATATTCGATGATTGAGGTTTCTACATTTGCAGGACAATAATTGAGATTGCGGTAGTATAGCTCTATAAATTGAGTCATTAGTGCCGTACCATGATGACAACCTCGAGAATCTTCGAAAACGTTATCTTCATCTAGCAGTGTATCAAACTTCTGCTTTAGCGCATCAAGCTGAGGCAGCATTTGTTCAAACGCGTTAATGAGAGAAGTCGGCAATGTGGCATAATTTGTACGCTTTGTGAGTAAGCACAGCCACTGAGAAGCAATTTGTATATCATCGCGATGCTCAAAGTCGAGACTTAACATACGATTGAGCCACTCAGACATAATAAACGTGGCGCCGCTTTGTGCCTTATTGAATTTGAAGAATAAATCAGCGATCGCAGTGAGCAATCGGTCACGATTTTTCACCTTCGGCGTAAGTGAGGTAGCGAAAGAGAAAAGCTGTATTATGATTGCTTGGCGTTCGGTTTCTGTTGATTGTTGCGAAGACTGGGTAAGTCCATTGATTATTGTGACTGTTTTCTTGCTTTGGTTTTTAATTGCATGATTCAGATCTTTATTTGGGCCATCTATGTATGGATTTAAATAGGGATTGGTGCGAGATAGTGCCGATAATTCCTTTTTATCGTCAAGCATATGTATAAAAACTCCTGTGAACTTGTAAGCAATGTCGTTGAAAAAAGGCGGATAACCGCCTATGGGGTTATCTCATATAGTTAGCATGAAACTCAAGATGATTTTCAATAAAGCTCGAGATAAAGAAATAGCTATGATCGTAACCTTCATGCATGTTTAGCGTGATAGGGTAGCCTACTTTTTCCGCAGCTTGTTCGAATAACCAAGGCTTTAGCTGCTCGTCTAAGAACTGGTCACTTGAACCTTGCTCAATGAGTATCGGACGTTTTGTTGGGCTAACATAGTGCGACAATAGTTCGGTCGCGTCATATTGTTGCCAACGCTGTTTGTCGTCCCCTAAATATCCTGTTAGCGCTTTTTGACCCCAAGGGCAGTTACTTGGGTTAACGATTGGGCTAAACGCTGAGATACTCGTATAGGCATCCGGGTTTCTAAGCCCAATTATTAACGCACCATGTCCACCCATGGAGTGACCACTAATGGCTTTTTGCGGGCTAACCGGGAAGTGCGCTTCGATTAACTGAGGCAGCTCTTCTGTCACGTAGTCATACATTTGATAATGTTGACTATATGGCGCCTGTGTTGCATTGACGTAAAACCCCGCACCTAGACCAAAGTCATAAGCGCCATTTTCGTCATCTGCAACGCCTTCTCCACGCGGGCTTGTATCTGGCGCGACGATAGCGATGCCAAGCTCGTTGGCTTTTTTAAACGCGCCTGCTTTTTGCATGAAGTTTTCATCGCTGCAAGTTAAGCCTGAGAGCCAATATAAAACCGGGACTTGTTGTCCCTCATTGACGATTTTAGGTAAAAAAATGGCGAAGGTCATTTCACACTGCGTCGACTGGCTGGTATGTTTGTAGCGCTTATGCCAACCGCCGGATACTTTGTTGCTGGAAATCAGTTCCATCAAGTGCTCCTTAATTAAGTGAAATAGGACGCAACCTGTGCGTCCTTGAGCGGGTACTAGTAATGGATCACAGAGCGGATACTCTTGCCTTCATGCATTAAATCAAAGGCTTCATTAATATCTTCGAGCTTCATGGTATGAGTGATAAAGTCATTGAGCTTGAATTCACCAGCCATATAGCGTTCAACAATCTCAGGAAGCTCAGAGCGACCTTTTACGCCACCAAAAGCACTACCGCGCCATACGCGACCAGTAACCAATTGGAATGGGCGTGTTGAAATTTCTTGTCCAGCGCCCGCAACACCGATGATCACCGACTCACCCCAGCCTTTGTGACAGCACTCAAGGGCACTTCTCATGACATCTACGTTACCGATACATTCGAACGAGAAATCCACACCGCCATCGGTCATTTCAACGATCACTTCTTGAATAGGTTTGTCGAAGTTTTTCGGGTTGATAAGATCGGTTGCCCCAAGCTTTGTCGCAAGCTCAAACTTATCTTCATTGATGTCGATACCGATGATCCGACTCGCGCCAGCCATTGCCGCGCCAATGATAGCGGACAAGCCGATCCCACCGAGGCCAAAAATAGCGACGGTATCGCCTTTTTGCACTTTAGCGGTATTCATTACTGCGCCCATTCCTGTTGTAACGCCACAGCCAAGCAAGCAGATCTCCTCAAGAGGTGCTTCTTTGTTTACCTTAGCCAAGGAAATTTCTGGCAGCACAGTGTACTCAGAGAACGTTGACGTGCCCATGTAGTGATAAATTGGTTGGCCATCTTTATAAAAGCGGGTTGTGCCATCTGGCATCAAGCCTTTACCTTGGGTTTCACGGATCTGCTGACAAAGGTTCGTTTTACCAGACTTACAAAACTTACATTCGCCACACTCTGGTGTGTACAATGGGATCACGTGGTCGCCAACGGCAACGCTGGTAACGCCTTCACCAATTGCTTCAACAATACCTGCACCTTCATGACCTAAGATTGCTGGGAATACGCCCTCAGGATCGTCGCCAGACAAGGTGAACGCATCGGTATGACATACGCCCGTTGCGGTGATTTTAACTAAGACTTCGCCTTTTTGCGGTGGCATAACATCAACTTCTTCAATACTAAGCGGTTGACCTGGGCCCCAAGCGATTGCTGCTTTAGATTTAATAAATTCAGACATGGTTTGTTCCTTTCTTAAAAGTTGATAGCAGTATAACTATATTA
>NZ_JAKEVK010000328.1:0-2962 GCF_022398435.1 Pseudoalteromonas sp. Isolate6
AAGCTCCAACATATCTTCAAGCTCCAACATATCTTCAAGCAGCGAGTCGTCGCGTAAATCTGGAGACTCAACCAATAGCGTGCTGACCAGCGGGTCTTCTGGTTGGTCGGCTATGAATACATGTGCATCCGATAGTTTTGTTGCATCATCGCTTCCTACCGCAGGGTAAAGCTTGACCAAATCAAAGGCGCTGCGCGCATGGTCTACGTCGCTGATTGAGCTAAACACATCATTTAGCTTTCCGCTAATCACCGCGTTGTTGGTGCGGTGGCCACCTGCATTGGGTGCGCTGCCAAGCCGCTGGGGCTTAAATATTTTAAGGTGACTTCTTAACATGGTTACACCGTTTTTAGTCGTAAGGTTATGTTTTCAAAAAAATCAGGTGCTGCATCCGAGTAATAACTGACGGCGCTGCCCGTGACAGGCTTTTGGCTGTGGTCCCAAACCACTGTGTATACGGTGCCACGGATCGATATATCAAACGCGGTTAGCGTGGTTCGGCTATGGTCAAATAGTGCAATGTAGGCACTCGCAGTCTCCAGCACACTCTCAATTGTGATAGGCCGACCAGGTAACAGCGTTTTTTCAATATGGGGCGCGCCGTTAATGGCGAGTTCCGTTTGCTCAGCAACGGCTTGATAATCGTGCTCATCTGTCCACACGGCGTGTGGTAGTTCTATAGCGTTAATTACTATCATTGGGCGTTACTCAATTGTTCGAGTTCGTCTAATAGCTGGTCTCGAATGGTGGTGTACAGCTCAGCGGTGTTGCCACTGGGTAATTTGAGTTCCAAGACTATTCGTTTACCGGATTGTTGGCCTGTCAGTAGTGTTAGCAATTTATCGAGTTTGCCATTTACCGCATCATTCAGCGGTGAGCTATTGTTTGGCCTAGTCGGCACAGGACTTGGACTGTAATACTCAGTGTTTTCACGTGGTGTGATTGTGTTTGAGCGTGCGGAATTGCGTTTGGCACTTGCCACCGCCTTTAAGGACTCGCGTTGCTTATCGATTAAGTCTCGAAGCGCGCGTTTTTGTTCGCCATCGATATAAACGAGCTGTTTAAATATCCGGTCATAAATTTTGGATAGCTCTGCCGTTGATGTAGATGCGTTAATTGCACGCTCAAACTGCGCGTACTGTTGCTGCTGCATTTTCTCGCGCTCGCGACGGGCGCGCTCTGCAATTACCTCTGCACTTTCAAATCGATATGCCGCACCTCTCCCTGTTTCGTGCTTTTCCTGATAGTCCACTATCTGCTCAACCGTTGGACGGTTGCGGTTTTGGTAGTTACTCATGCTGGTTGCAGCACGATTTGCACTTTGGCTTACACGCTCTAACTCTTCTTTTTGCTCGCGCAGGCTTTTTAGAGACCGCTCATTGGCCTTTGTTGCATCTTCAGTTGCGCGGGTTCCTCGCTTAGTTGCATCCGTTGCATTGTCTTGTGCATCTTTAAAATCGCCGAGTAGGTCATTCACCACAGATAAAATATTACTTATCCGTTCCTTTTTGTGTTGGTAGTCTTCAGCGGTTAATGCGCCTACCTTGTATTGTTGATTGACTTGTTCAAGCTCTTGCTCAAGTTTGCGTTGCTCAACATTTAGCCCTTGTAGATTTTTAGTTTCTAGCTCTCGCACCCGCGCCAAATCGGTTTCCTGTTCGACCACCAATCCAGTCTGACGGTTTAGTGCCGCCTGTGCTTTGGCTTTTTGCTCCGCTGAGGCTGTAGAGCTGTCTAGGATTTTTTTATTGTTTTCCATTGCAGCGCGGGTGCTGGCTAACACACTGGCAAACTTTGCTGTAGCGGTACTATTTTCATCTGTGGCAGGCTTCAGCTTATTTGCTGCATTAACCAGTTTATCCAATTCAGCAGTTAAACCCAGTGCGGCCGCAGCCGCTTGAACGGACGCAGGCACAGTTTGGTCTGTGGCGTTGGCGGCTTCAACGGCGGCTTTGGCCCACTTAAGAAATGCTTGCTGTTGCATCGCAACTGGTTCGTTGCTTTGTTGGAGTAATTCAAACGCTCCTTGTAATTTAGTCGCCGTTTGAGTCAGTGCGTCGGCGCTGGTGATGCCCAACTCTTTATAGGCGTTTTTTACATCTCCTGCGAGATATGCTTGGCGCGCTAATGATTCGTTGTGGCTTTCAAACTTAGCTTTCAATGAGTCCAGTAATACTAACTGCTGGCTATACTCAGCGCCTGCGCCAGCGAGTGCAGTACGTGCAGACTCAATGGATTGGATAAAACCATCAACACCAGCGCGCACACCATTTAGGTTTTGCGCCTGTTGCTCTAAAGTTTCTATTACACGTAATGCCTCTGGAATTGTGAGCCTGAGCAATTCTTGGCGCTTGCGCTCTTCTTCAGCGGCAATGCGTGTGGCTTCAGCGAGTGCTTCCGCTTTACGTGCTGCGTTTTCGTATGCTCCGGTGGTTTCATTCATGACCAGCGTGCCAGCAGCCACGGCAGCGTCTAGCTCTTTTAGGTTTGTTACCAGTATGCCAGTGGTTGCGCTGATAACTTCAAACTCGCCTTTTAGCTTGGCAGCTTGTAACTCGGCATTGCGCTGACTTTCCGCGACGCCTGCTTCAGCAACTTTTAAATTTTGATACTCACCAATCAGGTTAATAACCTCATTGGTTAGCGCTAAATACACACCGCCACGGGCAATCACACCTGCCACATTACGCCAGCGATTTGCAGCAACGGTCGCAGCATTGGTGGCTGTTGTCGCTGCGGTTATGGCGGCTCTATAGGTAACAAATGCCCGGGTGGCACTCACTGCMCCTGCCACAACACTACTAAAATAAGAGCCGATTTTAAGCGCAAGCCACGCTTTGGCTACAAATCCTATCTCCTCACGGTATTCATACAGCGTAGTGATGGTGTCTTTGATAGCTGTGCCGGTTGCCACAATGGTGTCGCTGATTGACTGCGCCCATTCTTGCAATCGGCCATCAGC
>NZ_JAKEVK010000329.1:0-2928 GCF_022398435.1 Pseudoalteromonas sp. Isolate6
ATTGTATACATTGTAATTTTAGTGTTAAAAATCTATAACCCGATCGGGTTTGGATACACAACAGGAAAGGTAAATTATGAAAATTACAAAACTCACTTTGGCGTTATCTGCGATCACAGCGATAAATTCAGCCAACGCACATCAAGAATCACAGCGACTTTTTAAGCCGCTCAATGCATCGGTTCAAGTGGAAACGAACATATCTCATGGCCATGAGCATAAGGCTTTGAATGATAGAGCACCCGTTGCACACACACCAACAAGAAGCGTGCCGCTGCTATCTGCTAAGCACACACCATTATTGCAAGCGATGGCAGTTAGCGAGAGAGAAGCAATTGCTGCATGTGATTTAAACAGCTTAGCAAGTGCGAGCAGTAGCCAAATTGTTACTGAAATAAAGCAACAGGGCACGAGCTGTATCAATGCTTTATTCTCCGCTGACAGCAGCATCCAAACGCAAGTGTTCACGTCAGATAAAATGTATGCTGCGGCGCAAAATGCTAAGTCGCTTTCGCAAAGCTATACAGGCAACGGCAGTGCCGATCTCGAAGCGCTTTATTTGTTTATTCGCGCTGGCTTTTATGTTGAGTTTTACAATGATCAGGTAACTTTCGCCACTTGGGTTAAGCCTGCGGTGAAAGATGCGTTGGATGCTTTTGTTAGCAATAGCCATTTCTACGACGACAATGATGCCCATGGTAAAGTACTTGGTGAGGCTATTACTACAATGGACTCATCGGAACTACAAGGGCACTATCTGCCTGTCGTAAAAGCATGGTTATCTAAATGGAATGAAAGCTACGCTCAAAAGTGGAATATGCGCAGTGCGGTAAACGGCATTTTCACTATCTTATATCGTGGTCAGTGGAATGATAACTTTGTCGCTTTGGTTAAAAACGATCAACAATTGGTAAGTTTACTGGGGAGCTTTACCGAACAAACTTGGATGGTAAATTCTGACTCTGAATATCTAATCATCAATGCAGCAAGCGAATTGGCTCGACTTAAACTGTACAATGGTGCAGCTATTCAAGAGTCAGTCGACACGCAATTAACCGCTTTATTCTCGCGTTACAACAGTTATGGTTTTGGCGATGGTGTCTGGTTAGCTGCGGCTGATGTCGCGACCTATTATGCTGATTGTGGTCAGTTTGGTATTTGTAATTTTGATAAAGAACTTGAGACAAAAGTACTTTCTCAACAACATAGTTGTAGCGATACAATAAAGATTAGAGCACAAGCGCTTACTACTCAGCAATTGACTTCAGCTTGTCAAACTATGGAAGCGGAAGAAGTGCGATTCCACACCATGCTGGAAACAGGCCGCTTACCGGTTGCCGATGACAACAATGATTTTCTGCAAGTGAATATCTTTAATAGCAGTGCGGACTATAAAAAATATGCCAAAGCCATTTTTAAGATCAGCACCGACAACGGTGGTATGTATTTAGAAGGTAATCCCAGCGATGTAAATAACGTTGCTAATTTCGTTGCATACGAGGCCAGTTATGCAAAGCCGGATCATTACATCTGGAACTTAGAGCATGAATACGTCCATTACCTTGATGGGCGCTTTGATCTTTATGGTGACTTTAATGCACCAACTAAACCTATCGTCTGGTGGAGCGAGGGGGTGGCTGAGTACATTGCAAACCTCAATGATAATCAAGCTGCAATAGACACAATCAAAGATGGTTCAGTATATACGCTTGCCGAAATATTCAGCACCACGTATGACGGTTTTGATCAAGATAGAATTTACCGTTGGGGTTATTTAGGGGTGAGATTCCTGTATGAAAAGCACTTTGATGAAGTGCTCGCAATGCGACAGGAAACGAGACAAGCAAATTGGAATGCGTACCAAGCTCGTATGGACCGACTCGCATCACAGTATCAATCAGAGTTTGTTCAATGGTGTAATGCGCTTGCCACTGGTGGTCAGAATAACGCGCCGACTTCAGAGATTAATGGCCCTTACTCCGGTGACGTCAATCAAGCGATACTATTTTCAAGCCAAGGTAGTGTCGATCCTGATGGCGACGCGCTCACTTATTTGTGGCGCTTTGGTGATGGTAGTCAAAGTAATGAAGCCAATCCCACGCACAGATATGCACAAGCAGGCGAGTATCAAATTAGCTTAACAGTAAGTGACCCTAGCAGATTGAATCACACTAGTAATACAGTGACTACAGTAAGTGCAACGACTTCAAACAAACTACAGTCTGGCGTACCTGTCACAGTTGCTGGCGAGCAAGATGAACAAGTTGCGTTTTTAATTGATGTTGCTGCTGGCACCGATAAGTTAGTCATTCGCACGTCTGGAGGTAACGGTGATGCCGATCTTTACGTTAAGTTAGGGTCGGCGCCAACGTTCAGCGATTATGATTGTAGACCATACCAATCAGGTAACGAAGAGATATGTGAGATCACCACACCTACCGCTGGCACCTATTACATTATGTTGTATGGCTATAACCGCTTCGAAAATGTGCAATTGTTAGGAGAAATCGTAACAACTTCAACAATAGCGGACGTATGTCAGTCGCAGGGCAGTGTCTCTAATGGTAGATTAGTAGCAGGTGAAACGATTTGTCTTGGAAGTCAAGAGCCTATGTGGTTTAGCCTTGAGAACGTAAGTGGTCAACAATCGGTGGTGATCAAAACCGCGCATGGTAGTGGTGATTTAGGGCTTGAATACAGCAATGCAGGGTGGCCGAATGGCACAAATGTGGATGCAAGCTCCTTCAATCAAGGTAATCAGGAGTGTATTGAAATAAGTGCGCAATCTCAATATTGGGGATACCTAAAAGTGTCGGGTGCACCGACGGGAGCTGCGCTGAAAGTCTCTTATAATAAAGATGATTGTCAGTAACTGTTCAATATTAAGCTTAAATTGATGAAGGCAATTGAAAAGGTGAGTTAGATCAC
>NZ_JAKEVK010000033.1:0-34516 GCF_022398435.1 Pseudoalteromonas sp. Isolate6
ATCTTTAATTTTACAATATATTTACCAAAAATATCGAAAATCGACTATAGCGAAAAACCACAAATGACGCAGGTCAATCTTGCCCTATTAAGTACACAACATGAATATTCACTCGTTGTTATAATGCACCAATATTTGCCCTCTATTTTCCGCTTAAATCGCTGATACCCACCACTTATTTGCACCTTTCTAAGATACCGCCTAAGCTTTGATTCTGCACTCAAAGGATTGAGGAAACCAAACTGTGGCAACTGCCCGTAAAAGACAAGTCAGTCTAACCGACATCAAATACTACCACTGTACCTCCCGCTGCGTTAGGCGCGCCTTTCTGTGCGGTGAAAATAAATTTACTTGCAAATCATACGAACACCGCCGGAATGGTGTTAAAGAAAAACTCCTGATGTTGGGGGATGTTTTTTGTATTGATATCTGTGCTTAAGCCGTGATGAGTAATCACACCCACATTGTTTTATATGTTAATGATAAAAAGGCTAAACGTTTGTCAGATGAAGCGATTGTTATACGATGGCACAAGTTGTTTAAAGGCAATTGGATAAGCCAAAAGTTTATTGAAGATGAGCCACTCAATGAGTCGGAGGAGTTGATACTCGATGAGCATGTCATCAAGTACTCGAGCAACAGTTGGCAAGCAAACGTAATGCGATTCATCCATGGCAAACTTTTAATGTGCGACTGGCTTATAACGTAATCAAGTAAGGGATCGAATACGCCATATTCGCTAAGCAACACAGGTACTTCAATCAATAAGCCTGAATTATCTCTTTTAACCTGCGCAAGAACTTTGACTAACACGGTAACGAAACCAATTAGTGCTGAAGAGTTTTAGTAGATTAGTATAAGAAGTGCTATTGATCTAATGAACTAAGAATTAGTTTTTTACTTTAAAAGAATAGGAATTAGTATGATTTAGTATAGTTTTAAGTGCTATTAATAAGACTTACACTACAAACAACAACAATGGAGGTTTGGGTGGCAGTCTTACCAGCCACATCCCGGCACACAAGTCATACGCTGTGGCTGCTTCGTTCCCGACCTGACCAGATTCACGTACTATTGTTGCGAGAGGACCAATAAGACTACCATTGAGGGCCTTGTTTGGCGCGGGAAGAATTATCTCGAAGATTGCAGGGGGATGCAAGGGAAAAGTCAAAAAGCTTGGCTAACTGAGTGATGTTTAAACAGTTTGCCAAGCTTTTTTGGATTTTATGAGGCTGTGTGCTTATTTGTTCAACGCAATTTTAATTTCTTCTAGGCGCTTCTTCACTTTCTTCATGTTTTCAGGGCCCATTCTTAAAAACTGTTTTTGCGCTGGAGAAAGTTGCTCCCATTCTGCATAAGCATATTTATAGGTAACTGAGTCTTTTACCAAAGGCAGTGCGGTATCTGGAATGGGTGTTGCCAACAACTCGTCGATTGCGTCAGTTAACGTGCCGTTGAATGCATCTCCTTCGTAGCCTATTTCTTCGTATGCTTCTTCAAATAATGGTTTGTATTGGTGGTATAGTCTAACCACTTGCGCGGTACTCATGGTATCGAACATGGCGACATAAGGTGTGTAACGCTCGTAGCTGTTAGGATCGGTAATAATAATGTCGTCATCAATTACGCTAAAGTCATCTTGCGGCTTCACCACTGGTGAATGGTTTTCTGCCACTTTACCCTTTGCTAGGTTGTCTACATAAACTACCGTGCGGCGGATCACGTCATCGTCTGCCAGCAATTTTACCGCTTGATTAGAGAGATAATTCGATACCGCTTCTTTAATTTCTGTATCACTTTGTGAAAGCGGCGGTAGTGTTACTTCAGGTTCAACAGGTTCTACTTGCTCTGGCTCGATTTGCTCTCGTTGCGGTGGCAAGGTTACTTCAGGCTCAACCACTTGCTCAGGTGGTGTTTCTCTTGCGGTATTGACCAGTGGCGTTTCTGATTGTTCAGGCACAACAATATCTTGCTTTACCTTTTGGTTTTCCGTCGATGGGGTGTCTTTTTGTGCTAGCACAAATACAGCCACAATAATCAACGCTAGTACAACTACTGCGGCAAATAACAACTGGCTGTTAGAAGGTCTTTTATTACCTTCTTGATGATTCTCTGACATGGGGACTCCCTCTTCGTCATTGTTGATACGCGTTAATGTAAAACTATCACCAAATACTTGACTAATAACTTAATGCGCGCTGAAACCCTAAAAAAATGCGTTGTGGTGCAAACTCTGGCTACACCTTGTTCAAACATTTGATCTTAATAAAAATACTTGAGCACCGAACTTAAGTTCAGTACATTGAAGTTAAGCTAAATTGCCACTTTATTAAATACAAAATCGCGCCAATTAGCGACTAAATTAAATCGCTAGTTTGTTAAAATTTGTTTGTGCCACCATAGCGCTTTAGTGCTTAAATTTCAAAATAATAGCCTAATATATTGCGCGGGTATGTGCACTCAGGCAACTTGGGTTTTAGCTAGGTTCAACTAGAATAAATAAAACAACCTATAAGCGGCTTAAGGGCAAAGTGGCACTTTACTACTAAAAATAACGCATTTACTGGAGTTATCAACTCTTTGCACCTAAAGCATTACAACATCAACAAAGATAAATAACGCATAAAAAGACCAAATTTAAATTAAGCAAATTTAACAGCAGGATGGCCTCTTTTGAGAAAGCACAGAACGAGTGATAAAAAAATTGCCTTACTACTGACTGGAGGTGGTGCAAGGGCCGCTTATCAAGTTGGGGTATTAAAGGCGCTTGCGCAAAGTATGCCTCGTACTTCTCCCCTCCCCTTTGAAATCATTACTGGCACCTCTGCCGGCGCAATTAACTCGGCGGGGATTGCCTGTTACGCATCTTGCTTTCACCTTGCGGTGAAAAAAGTGGAATATATTTGGAAGAACTTTAGCACCGACATGGTGTACAAAAGCTCGTTTACCGGTGCATACGGCCATTTATTTGCCAATATGATGCGCAGCTTTCAAGCGCAGTACCTTAATCAGCCACCAGCCAGCTTGTTAAATAACTCGCCACTTCGAAAGCTGCTGGCTAATGTGCTTGATTTAAATCGCATCGATCACAATCTACACCGCCATTATCTTGATGCCATCGCGATTACGGTTTCGAGCTATTCTACTGGTAAGTCTGTGGCGTTTTATCAGGCGAACAATGCTGAGCCTTGGCAGCGCTCAAAGCGCGAAGGTGTTCCGGGCACGATTTCGCTCGACTTACTCATGGCGAGTTCGGCTATACCAATGGTGTTTCCAAGCGTGCGCGTTAAGCATCATTACTATGGTGATGGCTCTATCCACCAGCTCTCCCCGCTAAGCCCTGCCATTCATTTAGGTGCGGATAAAATCTTTGTGATCGGTGTTGAGCAGCCTAAACTACCACAGCCGCTCGGTTATGAGCCGCATTTTCCGGGAATGTCTGTGGTCGCCGGTCACCTACTAGACAGTGTGTTTAGCGATACCTTAAATTCAGACATCGAACGGCTCGATCGCGTCAATCGCACGGTAAGTTTGCTACCGGCCAGAGAAAAGCACAAAGAGCTTAGGCGAGTAGATCATATGCTCATCAAGCCAACGGTTAATTTTAATGAAGTCGCAGATCATTATTACGAAGATATGCCATTGGCAATCAAGCTGTTGCTCAGAACCATGGGGGTTAAAAAGCATTCTCCGTCGAGTTTAACGAGTTACTTGCTGTTTGAGCGTACTTATACACAAAAACTCATCGAGCTTGGGTTTGAAGACGGCATGAACCGCTTGGACGAAATGAGAGAGTTTTTGGAACTCAAGTAAGATTTAAACCATACTCAAAATAAGGAAGTAGTAACGCATGTGGCCAACTGATAAACCACTGATAGGACAACATGTCACCCTTGAACCATTATCAACAACACATATTAACGCGCTACAACAGGCAGTAAAAGATGGTGAAGCTTGGAAGCTTTGGTATGCCAATGTTCCCAATCCAGACGATATGGAATGCTATGTTAACACTGCGATAAGTCAAGCATCTGAAGGCAACCTTGCCTATGCGGTAAGGCTAAATAGCAGCAACGAAATCGTGGGAACTACCCGCTATTACAATGCAGATACAGCCAACCGCCGTGCCATGCTAGGCTATACGTGGTACAGCGATAAAGTGCGTCGAACAGCGGTTAACACGGAGTGTAAGTTTTTGCTGTTACAGCAACTTTTTGAAGATTTTGACGCCATTGCCGTAGAGTTTAGAACTCACTTTTTTAATCATGCCTCTCGCAATGCCATTGAGCGGCTTGGCGCCAAGCTCGATGGTATCTTGCGTAACCACCAGATTGGTAGAAATGGCGAGCTGAGAGACACCGTGGTGTATTCGATTATCGCCTCGGAATGGCCCACCGTTAAGCAGCATTTATTGAGCAAGCTCGACAGGGAGTAAAAGCATAAAAGATCGCAGGGTGAACCTGCTCCTACTCTGTGTTGTAGGAGACGCTTTACGCGGCGAGCTGTAGCAACAAAAACAAAACGGAGCACAAGATCGCAGGGTGAACCTGCATCTACTCTGCGTTATAGGAGACGCTTTACGCGGCGAGCTGTAGCAACAAAAACAAAACGGAGCACAAGATCGCAGGGTGAACCTGCATCTACTCTGCGTTATAGGAGACGCTTTACGCGGCGAGCTGTAGCAACAAAAACAGAACGGAGCACAAGATCGCAGGGTGAACCTGCTCCTACTCTGTGTTGTAGGAGACGCTTTACGCGGCGAGCTGTAACTACAAAAACAGCGCACAAGATCGCAGGGTGAACCTGCTCCTACTTTGTGTTGTAGGAGACGCTTTACGCGGCGATCTGTATAGCTTACTGCATGATTTTACTTTTTGCTTGGGCTATCATACTTTCAAAATAATCATATACTGACGGATCGTCGACTTGCTGTGCTTTCGCAAGTTGCAAGGCGTGATTAAAGCTTTTCAGCGCCTTGTTATACGCTTTATTCTCTAAATATCCATGGCCTAGGCTTGCATGGGCATAAGACGAGTCGGGATAACGCGTGACAAGTGCATTTAAAGTCGCAAGTGCAGCGTCTACACGTTTATGGCTGATTTGCGCGTCAGCAAGTGCTCTGTATATAGACTCTGGCACTAACACATCAAACTCATAGCGCTTAGAGAGCTTTAGATAATAATCTTCGATATCAGAGATATGCGCATATTTTCCTGCTTCTTCATTAAGCTCAAAGTAAAAATCGTTAAAAAGTTTCGTTAATCCTTCATAGAGACTTGGGTAAAACGTAGTTTGATGCGTTTCCAATTCTTTGAGGCTAAATTGCCAATTTACTTCTTTTGATCGGAGTGCTTTCAGGTTTGACGCAACTCGCATACCGTTGGTGTAAAAGTCGCCACCTTCCCCAGCGATACTAATATACAGATTGCGACGTAAATCATGAGCTGAGTTGCTGAGTGCTTTAAACTGCTGATCGAGCTCTTCCTCACCCCACCAACCTGGCGGACTAACAAGCAGATAATTAGTAAATATCTCTGGCTTATTTAAAAAGGTGTGTAGTCCGTAGATCCCACCATTGGAATACCCTACTAATGTACGATTAGGTTTGAGTAAATATTGCGACTCAATGAAAGGAAATAACTCTTGAGTTAAGAAGGCTGTAAAATCGGCTGTCTTGCCAAATTGAGGAAACTTCTCTTTAATCCAGCGCTGCCTATCACTTTGAGCCTCACCGTTAACTGGCGGTAGGTAGTCTCTTGTTCTCACAGTGGTTTTCAACCCAACAACGATGGTAGCAGGTATTTTTCCAGTGTTAACCAAAGACTCCACAATGCCCACGGTTTGGGTAAAAAAGAATTCTGCATCGAGTAAGTACAACACTTGATATTGTTTCTTAGGGTCATAATCATTTGGCGTATAAACCATGACCTCCCTATTCTCACTTAATACCTTAGATGCAAAAGTTATTTTAGACCCAATCGTGATGGCTTGTTGTTCTAATGTTTGCCCATACACCTTGCCCAATGCTGCAAGTAGCATTAACAATAGCAAAATAATAAAACGCATGACTTTCCTTTTTAGTTTATTTTTATCAGTGTGTTACATTAGAAAAAAACAGGGCGATAAAACAGCAAAGTTTGCTGATTTATCGCTGATAATTCGCTGAAAAAAGAATTTTAAAATGGAATTAAAGCAGTTTTTGATTGCAGAGCACCTTGTGGATGTAAACCGCAATCATATTGTTATCGACCAACAGACTTATGCGCTCCCCCCTAAAGCAATAGCGGTGCTTTGTGAATTGGCAAAACAACCTAGAGAAGTAGTGAGCTTTGAGCAACTACTTAACACCGTTTGGCTCGACAGAATTGTTTCTCCCAATACATTGCAGCGCTGCATTTTCCAAATTCGCCAAGTATTCAAAAATGCCGATAGTGAGTTAGAGTTTATAAAAACGCACAGTAAAAAAGGCTATAGTTTAGAGGCATCCGTTACGTCGACAAGCGATAAGCCGAGCGCGCATAAAGCGACTCAAAAATCTCGCCCACGCACTGCAAAATTTGGGGTAGCGGCACTAGCAGTAGTTATCACGGCTTATCTCTTTACGGTTATAATTCAACCAAAAACCAACTCCAGAGTACCTATTCAACCTACTTTTACTCCAATGACCACAAGTGACGCATGGGATGCAAATGCCAGCTACTCACCTGACGGACAATGGATTGTTTTTCAGCGCTTTAGCGATAATTGCCATAGTCAGCTTTGGGTAAAAAATCTAGCCTCACACAAAACCTCTCGTTTAACCGCTCGCCAGGGCGTATACGGAAAACCAAGTTGGTCACACGACGCAAAGCAACTAACTTTTACCGAACGGAGTCATTGCAAGGCTCAAGAGACGTCTCCCTTTTGCTGGTCTTTAAACACACTAAATGTCGATACTGCAATCAACTCACCACAAAATCCACATGCCGTTATCGCTTGCCAAGAAAAGCCCATATGGCGTGCAAATTGGATGAAAAACGGCGAGATCAGTTACTTATCTCATTTACGCCCTAAGCAAGTAGTTCCCTACCTTTTTGATCTAAATACAAAAAAAATCCGCACTACCGAGTATATGCCAAACTTTGAAAACTACACTCTTGACTATCTTGCAGATCAAAATGTTTTCGCAATGGTGAGCATTGATGAGCACAACTCTCATCACCTGAATATTTACAATCCCGATAAGACACCAACGATCACGGCAAAGATAGTACTACCGCACGAATTGTCACCATTACAGCCAATTGAAGTCAGTTATCATCCAAGCGGCGAGTATTTGCTCGCATCGACGACTAATGGACTTTATAAACTACAAACCAACGGGAGAATGGTTGCACTTGATACTGGCGGTAGAAAGAATCTAAGAGAGGCTTCTTTTTCAGCTGATGGAAAGCAGATTTTAGCGACACAGATAAATGCCGATACCGATATTTTTACCCTAAGTCTTGCTCAAATACGAAATCACCAAACCACTGCGGCAGCAAAGATAGCCAGAACGACAATGAAGGAGGACAACCCACAGTTTCAACCTCATGGTGATCATATTGCTTTTACATCTACACGTACCGGCTCAAGACAAATATGGCTTTACAATGACCAAGGTGTTTCACAGCTTACCGATTCACAGCACGACAATATCAGCAAACGAATTGTGTGGTCTCCTGCGGGTAATGAGATAGCGGGCACAACACAACAAGGACTCACTATTTGGTCTTTAAATGGTGAGAAAACCCTCATTGCTAATTCGCTTACCATTGATTCTGTCCTGCAGTGGCTAACGCCGAAAACGTTGTTGGTCACTGCAAGAGAGAATGGAAACGCGGGGCTATACATTATTAATAAAGATACCAAAGAAGCCTCACGCATTGTTTCTGAAAATGTAGTTTGGGCCGCACAAGTAGATAGTGAGCATTTTCTCTATCAAGATATGAATCAACGTTTTTGGCTTGTTAACACAAACACAGCTCCCGTACCGACTGAGATCCATGAATTACGCGCTCAGTTAGCGCAGCCATTTGCTGTTTATAAAGACGGAATATTGTACGGCGTAAACAACGACAACCAACTATGGTCTTATCATCTCAGTACAGGGATATATCAACGTCTTGCAGATGTACCCAATAACAGTCGCTACTTAGCAGATTTTAACGGTGAAACCTTTTTGTTTACTCAAATGCATTTGTTACAAAAGCATATCGTGTCATTTAATACACCTGATGATCGGGGAACATAGATAGAGCAAGATCGCAGGCCTGCTCCTACTAGGTGTTGTAGGAGACGCTTTACGCAGCGAGCTGTGACAACAAAAACAATACACAAGATCCCAGAGTGAACCTGCTCCTACTTTGTGCTGTAGGAGACGCTTTACGCGGCGAGCTGTGACAACAAAAACTGTACTCAAGATCCCAGAGTGAACCTGCTCCTACTTTGTGCTGTAGGAGACGCTTTACGCGGCGATCTGTGACAACAAAAACAATACGCAAGATCGCAGGGTGAACCTGCTCCTACTCCGTGCCGTAGAAGACGCTTTACGCGGCGAGCTGTGACAACAAAAACTGTACTCAATATCGCAGGATGAACCTGCTCCTACTTTGTGTTGTAGGTGACGCTTTACGCGGCGAGCTCTGACAACAAAAACTGTACTCAATATCGCAGGATGAACCTGCTCTTACTTTGTGCTGTAGGAGACGCTTTACGCGGCGAGCTGTTAAAAAAGGCACAGATTTAAGAAACATTATTACGGTAGGCCATCGAGTAAAAACTGTTCCGCACGTTCAACGCGGCGGGGTTTCCCCTTTAATAGCAAAACATCATTAACGCGTAAAACGGTTTGCTCATCTGGTTGTGCAATTTCTTCGCCGTCGCGTCTTAGTGCAGTAATATCAACGCGCTTGACCTTGAGTTCAAGCTCAGCAATTGACTTGTTAACAGCAAACGCATTGTCAGGTAAAGCAATGGCATGCAAATACTCTAATCGCTCGCCAGTGACTTCATGCAGATCACTGCTGTCTCCAGCAAAAAAACCATGTAAATACGGATAACGATTTTCTCGCTCTTTACTGACGCGACGAAAAATCCTGCGCATTGGCACGCCAGACATGTACAGCACATGAGAAACTAACATCAAACTTGCCTCTAAAGTTTCTGGCACAACTTCTGCGACCCCCATGGCTTTTAACTGCTCCATATAGCTGTCATCTTTCATTCGTACCAAGATCTTCACTTCGTGGGTGCGCCGACGAATGGCATCAACAACTACTTGCGTTTGTTCAAAATCATCAAAAGTAATAATAACCAAGCGCGCTTTATCAATATTTGCTGATTTTAACAGCGTTTTTTGTGCCGCATGACCAAATAACACAGGCTCACCCGCAATTTGCGCGTCTTGTACAATTTGTGGGTTACGCTCTACCGCAATATAAGGAATAGCCTCTGGACGTAAAAATCGTGCAATGGTTTGACCAACACGCGCATAACCGAAAATTACAACATGATTTTTTAAATCAGCTGCGTTATAACCACTTGGAGCTTCCGGTTGCCAGTCTTTTTCTATCCCCAAGATATTGAGGAGATAAGCAGTTTTACTAATGAGATAAGGTGTTAGCGCCATAGACAACACGCCAAGGGTAATCAAAAACGACACTGCATTTTGATCCAACAACTGATGCTTACTGGCAAGCGCGAGTAATACAAAGCCAAACTCCCCCATTTGCCAGATCAAAATACCAGCGCCCCAAGCGTCTTTTTTACGCTCACCCATTAACTGCGCAACGCCAACGATGATCAACACTTTGATCACAAGTACAGCAGCAAGTGCTGCAACAATATAAACAAACTGGTCAAGCACATAAGGAATATTTAGCTGCATACCCACTGTGACAAAAAAGAGCCCCATTAAAATATCTCTAAATGGTCTAATTTCTGCCTCAAGCTGATGTCGATATTGGCTTTCTCCTAACATCATGCCCGCTAAAAATGCACCGAGTGCCATTGAGAGTCCAAACGCGTAAGTGAGCGAGCCCGCGCAAAGAGCAACGACCAAGGTAGACAAAACAAAGAGCTCGTCTGTTCTCACCAATGCGATTTCATTAAATATTCTAGGTAGTAACCACTTACCTATTGCCCATAGAACCAAACACACGATCGCACCCTTTGCAAACGCAAAAAGTAGCGCTGACGCCAGCTCTGAATTACTCGCAGAGGAAATAAGCGGAAATGCGATAAGTAGCGGCACAACAGCAATATCTTGGAATAACAACATGCCAATACCGAGCTGACCATGGCGTGTATTGAGCATCCCTAGCTCTTTTAATAACTTGACCACCACCGCCGTAGAAGAGAGTGCAATGAGGCTCGCAATCACAAATGCCCCCTCCCACTCATATTGCATAAAACGCAACACTAGCATACCGATAATCGTGGTCACAATGACCTGTAAACTCCCCAGCCCGAATACCACGTTTCGCATCGCCATTAATTTTGGCACGGAAAATTCCAGTCCTAAACTGAACAGCAAGAATACTATCCCAAGCTCGGCCATAAAGTGAATTTCTTGGCTGTCACTCATCCATCCAATACCGTGACTACCCGCAATTACTCCAGTGAGCAAATAAGCCAGAATAGGCGGCAAGCCAATCCGCTTAAAGGACCAGACTAAAATCACTGCACATAATAGCAAGGCAAAAACCTGCGCGAAGATACTTTGCAATCTGCCTCCTGAGCGAAAAATTGACGGGGAATAAAGGTGGATTTCTTTTTCTTTCTTTTAAATATAGCAAGCGTTTGTTTTTAAGCCAGTTTAAATTTTTGGCATAAAGTTCGCATAATAAACATGTATTGTTGTATTTAAGGGGAAGAAATATGGAAAATGTCCATATTTTGACACAGAGGTTGCCGACCAGAGGCGATTACTTGCCGTTCAATTCTGAACAGTATAGTACGCAAGGCGGTGAACACTACGCACGATTAGTCGACAAACTTCAGACAACGCTCAACATTAATGAGCTGTTGACTATTTACGCGGAGCATGTGGCAAGAATTTCAAAAATTTCGGGACTCCAGTTCCATTGCAGCCTTGGCGTCTTTCAAATGAAGGACTGCGATAGCCAATTTCCAGCCAGTACGTTTGATCTTGAGCTCGAAAAAGAGCACTTAGGACAGCTGGTGTATTTCAGTGAGTTTCCTTTTAGTGAAGCGATCAAGGCAAAACTATCAAAGTTACACGCTTGTTTAATTTACCCAATGCGTAATGCCTTGATGTACAACCGTGTATTGCAATTAGCAACCAAGGACTCACTAACTGGACTTTATAATCGCAGTCAATTTACTGACAATTTAGAAGAAAAGCTCGAGCGTTGTCGTCGTCAACATCGTAATTTTAGCCTAATGCTTTTAGATTTAGATAACTTTAAACAAGTGAACGATGTTCATGGTCATAAAGCTGGTGATGAAGTATTGGTTGAATTTGCGCGCATTTTGCAAACCTCAACGCGTGCGACAGACTCGGTATTTCGGTTCGGTGGCGATGAGTTTGCCATTTTGATTGACGATCCTGCGTTTACCACCAACAAAGTAATTGCAGAGAGAATAATGGAAACCGTAAGAAAATCGAGCATGTTGGCTAAATACACGGTGACCACAAGCATAGGCTTTACACTGGCATCGAGCCATGACACTGCTGACAATATATTTGCTCGTTCGGATAGCGGCCTATACCGCGCCAAAGCAGCCGGACGAAACTGCGCTCGCGCAGTATAAAAAACCACTTCCCCTTTTGCTCAGTGTTATGCGTTAACGCTGAGCACCTTTTCCTAAGTATAGATATGCCATCAGGGCAAGCGCCGCGCCGTTAAAAAATCCATTTATTACCCATGCAAGCGCAAGGAAATCGGGTAACTCTGAAAACATCACTGCAAGCATTGGCGCAAGTAGGCCAAGAATAAAATACATTCCGCCCTTACCATGCCAATACAGAAGTAAAAATACGATACTGATAATGCCAGATGCAGAAGCAAATACTTGATTCAGCCACACCACTTCACTCAGCATAAAGAGTACAATAAACACCACCACAGTGAACACCACCGCATAAGGCGACTTTTGCGCTAACTGTTGGCCAATCTTTTTACTTTCAGTCATCTTTTACTACCCAAATAATGCCAATGTCTTCAGCGTGCTCGGCACTCACAAACAGGCCGTTCACCGCAACCGGAGTATCATTGTAATAGACAACCGCAATAGAATCACGCTCCCAGCTTGGAACGTGCAAATCCTTTAGCCAATGTTTCAAGGTATTAGAGCCAGGTTTGCCCTGTGGTTTGATTTTATCTTTAAGTCTGCCGTAGCGAATGCTAACGATTTCGTCCAAGAAAGGTTTACGGATCCCCTTCCCCATTTGTATAGAAACAGGTGTACTTTTCCCGCTTAGTTCGTTGAGATTAACGGTCTCAATATCATGCTTTTGGCTAGTTTCTGTTACCCAATAAAGTGCATCACGATAACGCCTCACTGCACCTTGCTTAAAACGAATTTCAAGTTGACTGTCTTGGCGTGATGAAAATGCCTGCAGTACGATTTCATCCAACTGTTTTTGACTCGGCATCTCTATGCCCTGCTTTGAAAGCCACAGTCTGATGACATTATCTCTTCTCGCATGCGAAAGTTGCTGTAGTGCCGTAATATTCAACGCAGTCCGACAACAGCATTTTTTTAAGTCTTCTTCACTCACCTCATCAATTATGGCTTGTTGGCGCTGTAAAATATCAATACTACGCAGTGTGTTACCTACAAAACCATTGAATCGAGAGGTAAGTAACGGGATCACCTGATTGCGCAAAAAGTTGCGATCAAACGCATCGTCTGCATTGGACTCATCTGTAATATGCTCAAGACCAAACTGCTGTGCAAATGCTTCAATATCACTGCGACTAACGGCAAGTAACGGACGAATACAATCACGCCCAGATGGCAACTGAATTGTCGCTTTCATAGCTCCAAGCCCGAGTAACCCAGAGCCGCGCTTTAATCTCAGTAAGAAAGTTTCTACTTGGTCATCGGCATGTTGTCCAAGCACGATTGCAAAACCAGCTTTGGCCGCGTCATCTAACGCTTGATAGCGAGCTTCGCGTGCTTGCGCTTCGAGGCTAGTGCGGGCTTTCCGAGTAATGGCAACCTGTTTTGCAATAAAGGGAACATTAAGTGTTTCACAAAGTGATTGGCAAAATTGCTGCCACTGCGTAGCGTGCTGTGACAAGCCATGATTAACATAAACCGCCTGGAGTGCAACGTTATGCTTATTTGCATATTCTCGACAAAGATGGAGCAACACAACCGAATCCACACCGCCAGATAAAGCAATACACAACCCTTTGGCGTCAAGGCTGGAGCTCAATACTGTTAAACTTGACTCTACTTGTTGGTAAATCCGACTATTAATCATTTTTCTACAATCAATAAAAAAGCCGCTATATAGCGGCTTTTTAACTTAAATTAGCATTGATATCAATACGAGCAGAAACCCGTATTAACAATAACCAAATGACATCAGGCGCTTATAACGCTGATCTAACATCTCTTCGGTGCCTAGCGCTTCAAGATCTGCCAAGTCACGCTTAAGCTGAACTTTTAGGTTTTTCGCCATCGCATCGTAGTTGCGGTGCGCGCCACCTAGCGGCTCTTCGATGATGTTATTGATAAGGTCTAGCTCTTTTACGCGAGAAGCTGATACGCCCATAGCTTCTGCTGCAAGTGACGCTTTGTCTGCACTCTTCCAAAGAATCGAAGCACACCCTTCAGGTGAAATTACAGAATAGGTGCTGTATTGCAGCATGTTCACTCTGTCACCAACTCCAATAGCTAATGCCCCACCAGAGCCACCTTCACCAATTACGGTACAAATAGTTGGTACTTTGAGCGCCGCCATCACCTTAAGATTACGTGCAATCGCTTCACTTTGACCGCGCTCTTCAGCGCCTACGCCCGGATAGGCTCCCGGAGTGTCGATAAAGGTGATGATTGGCATCTTAAAGCGTTCAGCCATTTCCATTAAGCGTAATGCTTTACGGTAACCTTCTGGCTTTGGCATACCAAAGTTACGCTTGATTTTTTCAGCCGTATCACGACCTTTTTGCTGACCGATAATCATTACTGGCTTGTCATCAAGTCGTGCAACACCACCAAGAATAGCCGGATCGTTAGCAAAAGTACGGTCGCCCGCGAACTCGTCAAACTCGGTAAAAATGCGTTCAATATAATCGCGAGTATATGGACGAAGCGGATGACGCGCTAATTGAGACACTTGCCAAGCGCCCAAGTCGTCAAAAATTTTCTTGGTTAGCTCAACATTTTTGTCTTTTAAGCGGCTGATCTCTTCTTCAAGGCTAAGATCTAAATCGCCAGAGCGGCTAACGTTTTGTAATTCTTTGATCTTTGCTTCCAATTCAGCGATTGGAAGTTCAAATTCAAGATAATTGAGGCTCATGCTCTAAACTACCTGTTTAGTTAAATTCTAATTCTAATTCCTGCGCCGCCAATAGTGATAAACGAGTTAAAAGCTCATCACTCGGCGTCACACACCATTGTGTTCCTAATGTTAACTCTGCTAATGCATCAGGACGCTGATATTTAATTTTTACCGGACACGTTCCAAATTTATATGGTTCTAGCACTTTTTTGAAATTATCAAAGAAGTTCGCGTCAATTTGAGCCATATTTAGCGTCATTTTTATTGCACTAATACGCTTTTCTCGCGCCTGAGCAATGGTAGAGATTTCTCTTGCGGTCATTGTAATGCCACCAGAGAAGTTATCAAAGCTGACCTGTCCAGATATTACCAAGATTTGGTTAATTTGCAGCATTTCTTGGTACATTTCAAACTGTTCAGGAAATAAGCGTACATCAATTCGGGCACTTTTGTCATCTAAAGTGATAAGTCCCCAACGCGCTCCTTTTTTGTTTATCAAGGTACGAGCATTGATAACCAGTCCCGCCGCGGTTGCTACCGTATCACGATTACCGGGTTGTAAGTCAACTAACTTGCCAGAGGTATAATATTTTAATTCTTTGCGATATTGATTAATTGGGTGACCAGTTAGGTAGAGACCTAACGTCTCTTTTTCCCCGTTTAACCATTCTTTATCGCTGAGCGGCGTGGCTTTGATAAAGGCTTGTTCAACCTCCTCTGGCTCAACCGCAAGCAAACCAAATAAGTCGCTCTGTCCAAGTGATTCGGCTTTGTGATGCTGCTCTGCCGACTTCATGGCATCCTTTAGGCTTGCCAGTAAAGTCGCACGCCCAGGCTGATCTCCATCAGGGCCAAGCTTATCAAGCGCTCCTGCGTATATTAGCTTTTCAATCACGCGTTTATTTAGGCGCTTTAAATCAACTCGCGCACAGAAGTCGAATAAATCTTTAAATTCTCCTCCCTTAGCTCGCGCTTCAAGAATAGCTTCAACAGGACCTTCACCTACGCCTTTTATCGCCCCTATACCATAGACGATCTCACCTTGACGATTTACAGTAAATTTATAAACACCGGCATTCACATCTGGTGGTAGCAGCGTCAACTTCATGTTTTCGCATTCATCGACCAAGGTTACGATTTTGTCGGTGTTATCCATATCCGCTGACATTACCGCCGCCATAAACTCGGCAGGGAAATGGGTCTTCATCCATAGCGTTTGGTAAGACACCAACGCGTAAGCAGCAGAGTGTGATTTGTTAAAGCCGTAACCCGCGAATTTCTCTACCAAGTCGAAGATTTTCATGGCAAGTTCGCCTTCGACGCCATTGTTTTTGGCACCATCTTCGAACGTTGCACGTTGCTTTGCCATTTCTTCTGGCTTTTTCTTACCCATTGCACGACGAAGCAAGTCTGCGCCGCCTAGGCTATAACCTGCAAGCACCTGCGCTATCTGCATTACCTGTTCTTGGTAAAGGATGATCCCGTAGGTCGGCTCCAGTATAGGTTGTAGGCTTTCGTGCTGATATTGCGCATCAGGATACGATACTTCCTCGCGACCATGCTTACGGTCGATAAAGTTATCTACCATGCCTGATTGCAACGGGCCTGGACGGAATAGTGCAACCAGTGCGATCATGTCTTCGAAACAGTCTGGCTTCAAGCGACGGATCAAGTCTTTCATACCACGAGATTCCAACTGGAATACCGCAGTTGTTTGTGCGTCTAGTAACACTTTAAAACTTGCAGGGTCATCCAGTGGGATGGCAGCAATATCAATCGGTTCACGACTTTCTCTGCCAAGGCGTTCGTTCGCCATGTCGAGCGCCCATTGCAAAATGGTTAGCGTTCTTAAACCGAGGAAGTCAAACTTAACCAGACCTGCAGTTTCTACGTCATTCTTATCAAACTGGGTAACTGGGAATTTACCTTCTTCGTCGCAATACAGTGCTGCAAAGTCGGTAATAGTGGTAGGCGAGATAACAACACCACCGGCGTGTTTACCCGCGTTACGTGTACAGCCTTCAAGAATACGACATTTATCGATCAGTTCACGGACTTCTTCATCACTGTCATAAGCTTCAGGCAAGCGAGGCTCAACATCAAACGCTTTGGCAAGTGTCATACCAGGGTCGCCAGGTACAAGCTTGGAAATCCTATCTACGAAGCCATAAGGGTGGCCAAGCACACGGCCGACGTCTCGAATTACCGCTTTTGCCGCCATCGTACCAAAAGTGATGATCTGAGATACTGCGTCACGACCGTAGAGTTTAGCTACGTGGTCAATTACCTCGTCTCGTCTATCCATACAGAAGTCGACGTCAAAGTCTGGCATCGAAACCCGTTCTGGGTTAAGGAATCGTTCGAATAGGAGATCGAATTCAAGTGGGTCAAGATCTGTGATCTTAAGCGCGTATGCCACCAAAGAGCCGGCACCGGAACCACGACCAGGACCTACAGGGATGCCGTTATCCTTACTCCACTGAATGAACTCCATTACGATTAAGAAGTAACCTGGAAATCCCATTTGGTTAATAACGTCAAGCTCAACCTGCAGACGGTCGTCATACTCACCACGCTTTTCTTTGCGGTCATTTTCGTCAGGAAATAAAAACTGCAAACGTTCTTCTAGACCATCTTTCGACACTTTTACCAAGAAATCTTCAATCGCCAGATCGCCCGTTGGATAATCTGGTAGGAAATATGTGCCAAGCTGTACCGTCACGTTACAGCGTTTGGCGATTTCTACGGTGTTTTCTAAAGCTTCTGGAATGTCGCTAAAGAGCGCTTGCATTTGCTCAGAAGTCTTTAAATATTGCTCTTTAGAAAATCGCTTTGGTCTATTTTTATCTTCTAATGTGTAACCGTCGTGAATAGCAACGCGAATTTCATGGGCATCAAAGTCTTTTTCATGTAAAAACACCACTTCATTCGTCGCCACAACGGGTATATTACGCGCCGCCGCCACCTCCACAGCACCGTGAAGGTATTCTTCTTCTTGTGCACGTGAGGTGCGTTGCAACTCGATATAAAAATGGTCGCTAAAATGCTGTTCGTAAAACGCTAGAGTCTCTTCAATGAGCTTAGGATTACCTTTTAAGATAGCTTTACCTAAGTCGCCATCTTTCGCACCGGAAATAAGGATCAGACCTTCTTTATATTTTGCCAGCCACTCTTTATCAATAACAGGACGATGGAAAACATGGCCGCGAAGATAAGCATCGGAGATCAACAAAGTCAGGTTTTTATAACCCTGATTGTTCTTAGCGAGAACGAGAATTCGGCTTGGCTCATCAGGAAATTGATCAGACTTAAGCCAAAAGTCCGCTCCAATTATTGGCTTAATCCCTGCCCCGTGGGCGCCGCTATAGAAGCGCACCAAACCACATAAGTTCATTTGATCGGTGATGGCAAGGGCAGGCATTGCAAGCTCTTCGGCCCTTGCCACAATTGGTTTAGTCTTAGCTAGACCGTCCACCATTGAGAAGTCACTGTGTACACGCAAATGGACAAACTGCGGGGCTGGCATGCTTACTCCTTCTCGGCCAAAATTCGTTGCACAGGCTTAAAGCTTGTACGATGATGCGGAGTAACCCCATGTGCTTCGAGTGCAGCAAAGTGGGCTTTGGTTGGATAACCTTTGTGGCCTGCAAAACCAAACTCAGGATATTCCGCATCCAGTGCTAACATCTCATTGTCTCGAGTGACTTTCGCCAATATGGATGCCGCACTTATCTCGGCAACTAGGCTATCCCCTTTTACAACTGCAGTTGCCGCAACGCTCAGCTTAGGTAAACGATTACCATCAACAAATACATGATTTGGTTGAATTTCCAATCCTTCAACTGCGCGTGTCATCGCCAACATCGTTGCGTGAAGAATATTCAGATCGTCAATTTCTGCAACTGACGCTCTTGCAATACAGTAACACAATGCTTTTTCTTTTATTTCTTCTGCCAATGCAAGGCGTTTTTTCTCTGACAGCTTTTTTGAGTCGGTTAAACCAATAATCGGTTTGCTTGGATCTAAAATGACGGCTGCGGTCACAACGTCACCCACCAACGGGCCACGTCCTACCTCGTCAACGCCTGCAATATACTGCACATCAGGACGTTCAATTTGCATCTATCAACTCCATTACAGCCTGAGCCGCTTGTTTGCTGGCATTTAGGCGAATGTTCTCATGTATCTCGTAAAACTTTCTAACAAGCTTACTATTATTGCCTTTTAACATCGGGAAAAGCGCATCAGCAAGTGCGTCAGGATTACACTCTGCCTGTAAAAACTCAGGTACTAGTGGCGCGTCGGCCAATAAATTTGGCAAGGCAAAGTATTTGATGTTAAAGGTAAAAAAGGTATTAAAAATCCAATAACTCTTAGGATTCAGCTTATACCCTACCACCATTGGTTTCTTATATAGCATTGCCTCAAGTGTGGCAGTACCCGAGGCCAGTAAAACGGTATCCGCCGCTTGCATTGCAAGTGCTGATTGACCATCAAGCATAATCGGGTTCAATTCCGGCGCAACTTCTTTCAAGGCTTCTAAAAACTGCGCTCTGCGTTTTTCGTTTACCAAAGGCACGACGATTTTTAAGTCGGGAATTTTATCGATTAGTTTTTTTGCGGTAGCAAGATAAGTACGGCTCAATAACCCAACTTCAGAGCCTCGGCTACCAGGAAGCAGTGCTAAAACCGTATCATCTTGACTTAAGTTCAGCTGTGCACGCGCACCTGCGGTATCCGGTTCAAGTGGAATTTCATCCGCCAGCGTATGACCCACAAATGTACAAGGCACTTCATGTTTATCATAAAAGGCTTTTTCGAATGGCAGCAAAGACAGCACTAGGTTAGTCGCTTCGGCAATCTTATGAATACGTTTTTGACGCCACGCCCACACACTTGGGCTTACATATTGTATAGTTTTGATTCCAGCTGCTTTCAATGGCTTTTCAACCCGTAGGTTAAAATCTGGTGCATCAATGCCAATGAATACATCAGGTGGATTATCAATAAAGTAGTTTACCAACTGCTTTTTAATTTTTAGCAAGCGAGGTAAACGACCTAGCACTTCGACTAGCCCCATAACAGCCAGTTCATCCATGTCGAACAGGCTTTTACAACCAGCTTGTTGCATTTTAGGGCCACCGATCCCGACAAAATTGGCATTGGGGTAATGAAGTTTTAGCGCATTTATCAGGCCTGCCCCGAGTATATCGCCTGATAACTCTCCTGCGACCACGCCAATGGTGATATTTTTTTCGTTAGCCATTGTTATTTTTCAGTATAAAAAAACGCCATACAAAATGTATGGCGTAAGTATAACCCGTATTGCGGTTCAAGTTTAGCGGATCAAACCGCGATTAGAAGTCGCAATAAAATCAATCATTTGTTGAACTGCTGCGAACTCAGAAGCATCCTCTTTTAACGCTTCTAACGCATCCTCCAAACGCAGTCCCTTACGGAATAACGTTTTGTATGCGCGTCTTGTTGCCATAATTTCATCAGACTCAAAGCCGCGACGCTTTAAGCCTTCGGTGTTAATTGCAACGGGCCTCGCTGGCGTGCCAGTCGTTGTAACAAAAGGCGGCACGTCTTGATTCACACCAGAATACATGCCAATAAAGGCATGTGAACCCACTTTACAAAATTGGTGTACACCTGAATTACCCGCAAGGATAACCCAGTCACCAATATGTACATGTCCGGCTACACTCGCATTGTTAGCGAAAATCACATTGCTGCCAATAACCGCATCGTGTGCCACATGGGTGTATGCCATAAATAGGTTGTTGCTACCAATTCGAGTGATCCCTTCATCTTGAATTGTGCCACGATGAATAGTCGCACACTCACGAATAACGTTGTTATCACCAATAATTAGCTTGGTTGGTTCATCCTTGTACTTTTTATCTTGGCAGGCTTCCCCTACTGACGCGAATTGGAAAATGTGATTGCCTGAACCAATCTCAGATGGGCCTTTGATCACAACATGTGATTCAATCTTACAGTTATCACCAATGATTACGTCATTGCCAATATAACTATAAGGGCCTACAGAAACATTCTCGCCTAAACGCGCGCCTGATTCGATAATTGCGGTAGGATGAATAGCCATTAAAACTCTCTTCTAGCACACATAATTTCAGCTGAACACACCGTCTTGCCTTCAACTTTAGCTTCAGCACTGAACTTCCAAATATTACGGCGTTCTTTTTCAAACTTAACATGCAAATGCATCGTATCACCCGGTAGTACAGGTTGTTTGAAACGTGCATTATCAATCGCTGCAAATAAGTATAGTTCATTCTCGCTACGATTCTCGACCGTTTTAAAACCAAGTAAACCGGTTGCCTGTGCCATCGCTTCTAGGATCAATACACCAGGAAAAATAGGTTGCTCTGGGAAGTGACCTGTAAAAATAGGCTCATTAATCGTCACATTTTTAATCGCGTGAAGATATTCGCCTGGCTTAAAATCTACTACTTTGTCAACAAGCAACATTGGGTAGCGGTGTGGAAGAAGTTTTAAAATCTCTTGGATATCAAAGCTGTTTAATTCGTTAGCCAAAATAGCTTCCTTATTCTACATCAGTCTCTTTAAGCTTTGCTGTCAACACCTCAAGTGCCTTCAGGCGCGACTTAAAGTCAGATAAATTGCGTAAGTGTGCAATAGACTTACGCCACTCTTTATTCGTTTGGTGAGGTAAACCAGAAGAGTAGATCCCCGGCTCAGTAATTCCTTTAGTAACCATGCTCATACCAGTAATAACAACCCCATCACAAATTTCGTTGTGACCATTGATTGCCGTCATACCACCAATTTGGCAGTATTTACCGATTTTAACACTGCCCGCCAGTACTGTGCAGCCTGCGATGGCTGTACCGTAACCAACCTCGACGTTATGGGCAATTTGGATCTGGTTATCTAAAATGACGTTGCTATGAATAATGGTGTCTTCTAGCGCACCTCTATCAATAGAAGTACTCGCGCCAACTTCGACACGGTCGCCAATAATTACGGTGCCAACTTGAGGGATCTTAACCCACTCGCCTTTTTCGTTGGCGTAGCCAAAGCCATCACTTCCTATTACGGCACCAGACTGGAATAGGCATTGTTCTCCTATCTGTACTTCATGATAGATAGTCACGTTTGCCCAGAGTTTAGTCTTTGCGCCTATTTTGGCATGTTTTCCAATGAAACAGCCCGGCCCTATCTCAACATCATCACCAATCACAGCACCATCTTCAATTACGGCATTCGCACCTACGCTGACGTTTTCACCAAGCGTTGCAGTATCTGAGATAACTGCTGTACGATGAACCCCTGATGCTGCGCTAGGGGTTGAATCTAGCTTCTGTGCAAGTTTTGCATAAGCTACATAAGGATCAGCGATAATGAGTTTATTACCGGCAAAATAGTCCGCGTCCTTTTCACTCAAGATCACGGCCCCCGCAGTCGTATCTTCAAGCTGACCACGGTATTTGCTGTTGGCTAAAAACGCGATTTGGTCGTCTTTTGCCTGTGCGAGAGTGGCGATATTTCGAATTGATTTATCGCCATCACCTTGCAGCTGAGCACCTAGATACTCAGCGAGTTGAGATAAGGTGTGAAGTTTTGTCATTACTTATTGCTAACCGCTTTTACCACATCGTCAGAAAGGTCGGCTACTTTATCAGGATTAAAGTAAATTGTCGTATCTTTTACTTTAACTTCGTCAAACTTACCTTTTTTAGCAACGGATTCAATCGCATCCACGATTAACTTTTGTACTTTTGCAAGTTCTTGGTTTTGACGTGCTTTAATTTCTTGCTCTAGTGGACGACCTTTTTCAGCAAGTGTCTTTTGCATGCCTTGGATCTTCTCACGAAGTGCTTCTTTTTGCTCTTCGCTCATTGTGGTCGCTTCACGCTTGAACTTTTCCGCTTCAAAACGAATGTCACCCTGAATTTTTTCAAGCTCTTGACGACGCTCAGCAAACTCCGCTTGTAGCGTTTGTTCAATTTTCGCCATTTGTGGAATTTGCTTATACACTTCCTGCATATCTACGATGCCTACCTTGTGTGCAAATGCGCTACCCGAAGCCCCCATCATTAGTGCAGCTGTCATGGCTAGTGTTGATGATTTAATAAATTTTTTCACAATAAAACTCCTTAGAATGTATTACTGATATTGAAGCTGATCGTCTTGGTATCGTCTTCTTCTTCTTTTTTGAGTGGGTATGCAAAACTGATCAGCATTGGACCCATTGGTGAAATCCACTGAATAGATAAACCCGTTGATACTCTGAATCTTGTAGGATCAGAGAAGTCAGAAAGTAGATTGTATTGATCTTCCGTCAAGTTGCTGTAGCGATCAACATCAAATTCTGTGTCCCATACGTTCGCTGCATCTACGAAGAAACTGGTTCTTACAGAACTGGTGTTATCTTCGTCAAGGAACGGTGTTGGTACGATAAGCTCAAGACCTGCTAGCGCTTTCGCGTTACCACCAATACGACCACCAAGACTTAGCGTATCAAACTCAGGGTCACCGCCGATACAGCTACCCGCAGTACCATCTGGTTTAGGTGTACCCGGAATACACTTAGGCGCACGCTGCACCGCTCGAGGTAGGATTGTGTTTCGGTCGAAGCCGCGTAGTTCTTGCTCTGAAATACGGAAGAACTCTTGGAATGGCAATACTTGCTCAAACCCATTCGTCTCGCCATAACCGTTACCATAGCCTAAACCCGCTCTCGCTGAGAATACCCAACGATGGTCATTACTAATCGGCCAATAGAAACGTGAGTCATAGTTAATTTTAAAGAAGTTCAAGTCAGAGTTTGGTGTAGTAATACTTAAGTTCAAGCTTTGACGAGAACCTGCTGTTGGAAACATACCGCGGTTAATTGTTACACGAGACCAACCTGCACTTAACTCATATTTAGTAAAGTCATAATCTGCATCTGGATCGCTTTCGTTTAAGAAACTCTCACGAAGCACTCGTGTTTGCTCAAAGTCTGAAATTTGCGAAAGGCTTTCTTCTATCCAGCGAATACCAAAGTTAACACGGTTAATCGCATTAATTGGGAAACCAAAGTTAGTGCCGAGGCCATAGCTCGTCGACTTATAATCTACGATACCAAATTCACTCGCATCAAACTTGCTGTAGAAGACACTACTGCCTTGCGACACGCCATCAGGTGTAAAGTAAGGATCGGTATAAGACACACTATAACGCTCTGAACCACGCGAAGTGTTTATATTGAAAGCAACTTGGTTACCAGAACCTAGGAAGTTAGATTCACTGACACCGATGTTAAACTGAAGGCCCGCATAAGAACCATAAGCAACACCTGCTTGGAAACTACCAGCAGGTTGCTCTTTTACTTTGAAGTCAACATCAACCTGATCTTCAACGCCTGGGATTGGCTTGACTTCAAACTCCACCGATTCCATATATGGCAAACGTTGAATTTGCAGCTTTGACCGCTCTAAGTTTTGGTTAGACAACCATGCGCCTTCAAGCTGCGTCATTTCACGGCGTAATACTTCATCCGCTGTATTTTGGTTACCGTTAACTACGATTCGACGCACATACACGCGCTTACCAGGGTCTACCGATAGCGTTAGTTGTACTTCTTTATTTTCATCATCAATTTCAGGAACAGTACGCACTTCAGCGTTAGCATATCCAAAACGCGCCAAATAGCTTTTTATGAAATCTTCAGTTGCCGTCACCACGGAACCATTATACAGCTCACCGGCTCGAAGCGGCACGATTTCCTTAATCAAGTCTTCACGGCCTAGCAAGTCACCAATAAAGTCAAAACCTTTAACGGTATACTTTTCACCTTCAGTGATATTTGCCGTAACATAAACAGACTCACGCTCAGGGCTTACTGAAACCTGCGTTGAATCGATATTAAAACGTAGATAACCACGGTCTAAATAAAAACTGCGGATCTTTTCTAAATCGCCTTCAATGGTTTGCTTTTGGTAGCGGTCATTAGAAAGGAAGCGCCACCATGGTAAGTCCTGTTGAGACTCAATCAGGTTAAGCAGCTCTTCATCTGAGAACAACTCATTACCAACAAGGTTAATTTGACGCACAGAAGCGGCATCGCCTTCTTCAAACTTCAGCATCAGTTTCACACGGTTACGTGGCAGTTCAACAATGCTCACCTCAACCTTAGCGTTATATTTACCAATACTGTGGAAAAACTCCGTTAAACCTTTTTCAATACTATCAAGTACGGTCTTGTCCAACGGTTCGCCTTGGCGAATATTTTGCTGCTCTAAACTCTCGTTTAGCTGCTCGTCTTTGATGTCTTTGTTGCCATCAAATTCGATTGAGCTGATAGTTGGACGTTCTTTAACCTTAAAAATGATTTGATTGCCATCACGAAATACTGCGATGTTGTCAAAGTGGCCAGACTTATATAACGCCTTGATTGTGCGTGAAATGGTAAACTGATCGACATTGTCACCAACGTTGATCGGAATATGTGTCAATGCAGCGCCTAGTGCAACGCGCTGCAGCCCTTCTACTTTTAAATCTTCTACGATAAAGGAGTTTTGCCCTAAGGCAGCAAAACTAGCGCCCAGTAAACTGGTTACTGCAATGTGTTTTTTTATAGGCATTTTATTATCTTTATCCTTTACAACAATTTGGCGCGATGCGCTAAGGCTCACTACATCACAACATTCAAACGTTACAGTTTTGTATTATGTTATCCGTTGTATGCTTGAACAATAATGCAAACATTTAAACTGCATATAATGTGCGCTTTTGAGCACCGCACGGCTTAAAGCCGAGAAACATCATTAAATAGTGCAAAAAACGTTAAGGCAAGAAGAAGCGCCGCTCCAATCTTAAACCCAAACTCTTGTGTCTTTTCAGAGACTGGTTTTCTGCGAATTAGTTCAATTAAGTAATACATTAAATGCCCACCATCTAAGACAGGGAGCGGTAATAAGTTAAAAACTCCTAAGTTTACGCTGATAAGCGCTAAGAAGCCTAAAAATGCAACTAACCCGTAACTAACACTATTTCCGGCACTCACCGCGATCCCCACAGGCCCGCTTAAGTTTTTAACCGAGACCTGGCCCGTGATTAAGTTGCCGATCATGTCGAAACTTAAGGCAATCAAGTCGTAAGTTTTACGAATGCCAAGCACCATACTATCTAGGATGCCGTATTGTCTAGTTTCAATATAACCATTTGGCCATTTTTCCATCACAGGCACAACGCCCAAGTAGCCTTGTACGACACCTTCTGGTGAAGTTTTTGCCTGAGGTGTTACCGTTAGGGTTTGTGGCTGGCCATCGCGCAGAATATCTATGCTTATGGCTTGATTCGCAGACTTTTGAACTCGGTTCACCAGCTGTTGCCACGATGCCAATTTGTCACCATTTATCGCAACCAGCGTGTCTTCGACTTGTAAGCCACCTTTGTCAGCAGCTGCACCTTCTTCGATATAACCAAGCTGCAGCGTCAGTGGCGGCCTAAATGGTGTAATACCTACTGATGTGAGAGGTGCTTCATCTTGCTTTTCTAATTTCCAATCACTCAAACGTAGTGTGCGAATCGCCAAGCTACCCTTTTCGTCTTGTACTTTGGCAACCAACGATGGCTCACCTAAATGCGCCATTAACTCAAATGTGACGTCCTGCCATGAGTGCACTAGCTCATCATTCAGCGCAATGATATGGTCGCCTGATTGAAATCCAGCATCCGCCGCGATACTCGTTGGGGCAACCTCACCAACAACAGGTTTTACTGACTGAACTCCTACCATATACATCACTGCCAACACGACAACCGCAAACAAAAAATTGGCAATGGGGCCTGCTGCTACCACAGCGATACGAGAAAGTACTGGTTTATTATTGAAAGCAAGATGACGCTCTTGCTCTGGCACATCGTCAACGCGCTCATCGAGCATTTTGACATAACCGCCAAGTGGAATTGCGGCGATAACGTATTCAGTTTGATGTTTGTCATACCACTTAACTAAAGGCTTACCAAAACCGATAGAAAAACGTAAGACCTTAACTCCGGCTTTTCTGGCAACCCAAAAATGGCCATATTCATGAACGGTAACTAAAATACCTAAAGCAAGAACAAATGACCCTAAGTGCCAGAAAAATTCAAACATGGTTACCTCAATGTAGCGATAATTTGCTGTGCTCGATGGCGTGCCGTACGGTCTGTTTCCATAATCGACTCGACGGATTTTAATACGCTTAGCGTACTTTGCTCAAGCGTTAAAGCATTGACCCGATAGATATCGCAAAACCCAATTTTACCCTCTAAAAATGCCGCGACGGCAATTTCATTTGCAGCATTCACTGTTGTTGTTGCGGCCTGACCACTACGGCATGCATCAATCGCTAATTTGAGGTTGGGATAACGATTAAAATCTGGTTTGGTAAAAGTGAAATCAACAATCTGAGAAAAATCTAATGGCTCGACACCGGCGTCGATTCTTTCAGGATAAGCAAGCCCATATGCAATCGGCGTTCGCATATCTGGTTGCCCCATTTGTGCCAGCACCGAACCATCGCGATACTGCACCATAGAGTGGATCATACTTTGTGGGTGGATCACCACCTCAATATCGTCAGCTGAGCAGTTAAATAACCACTTAGCTTCAATAAACTCTAGTCCTTTATTCATCATAGTCGCAGAGTCGACAGAGATTTTTCTGCCCATAGACCAATTTGGGTGCGCAACCGCTTCTTCGACCGTTACTGATGCTAAGGAAGCCAATGAACGCTGTAAGAAAGGTCCGCCAGAGCCGGTTAATAAAATCTTACTAACACCGCTGTGACTTAAGTTTGAAGATTGTCCCGTTTGTATAGTCGTTGGTAGGCATTGATAAATAGCATTATGTTCACTGTCGATAGGGAGTAAAGTCGCACCGTGCGCTTTTACTTTATCCATAAACAGCTGGCCACTCATTACTAACGACTCTTTGTTCGCCAGCAGCACTTTTTTACCCGCTTCGACTGCTGCTAAAGTCGGTAACAAACCCGCTGCACCAACGATTGCGGACATCACGATATCCACATCTACGTGACGAGCCATCTCAGCCATTGCTTCAACACCATGGAGTACTTCCGTAGTAGTGCCCGTCAAATGTTGAGAAAGTTGCTGAGCTGCCTGCTCAGAGCTCATAACCGCGTACTTGGGTCGATGACGTGAACAAAGCTCGGCCATTTTTTCCGCGTTTTGCCCTGCGACTAGGGCAAAAACACGATATTGTTCTTCATTGCGGCTGACGACGTCTAGCGTTGATAGTCCAATGGAGCCGGTCGCTCCTAGTACCACCAAGTTTTGCTCGCTCATAGCACAACCGTCCAAGCGTAGCAAAAAGCAAAAATGGGTGCTGCAGCCGTTAAGCTATCAATGCGATCTAGGATACCGCCATGCCCCGGTAAACAACGGCCTGAATCTTTGAGACCTACTTCGCGCTTAAACATGCTTTCAAGCAAATCACCAACGGCAGAAAATAGCGCGATAATGATGGTCATTGCAGCGTAGACTGGCCACATATTTAAATCAATCGCGGCGAAGTGACAAAACACTAGCACAAAAATAACCGCGGTTATCACGCCACCGACTAGACCTTCAATCGTTTTATTCGGGCTCACTTTAGGCATGAGCTTATGCTTACCTAAGTTTTTGCCAGCGAAGTAAGCACCTATATCAGCACTCCACACTATGCCCAAGACCACCATGATAAGGACTGAACCTATGTGCTCGCCATCTTCATATCCGGCGCTACGCATCACATTTAATGCAAGCCACAGCGGCACTAGTGTCAGTACACCTGCGATGGAGCGCATCATGATCCCTTCATTCCATGCACGCGCTGCTCGTGGATATTTAACCACCAAGAAAGTGGCAACCAACCACCACGCAAAAGCTAATGTAAATACATAATTAGCATCAGCGACTAAGCGCCCCTGCTGCCATAAATCCTGTATTGGCCAATGAGTGTTAAGCAATAGAATTAGCACTGCCATGACACCAACAAAAGTAAAACGCTGACGCTTTTGACAAAGGCCTGCAAGCGCCGACCACTCCCATGCACCAAGCAAAACGATTAGTGCGGCAATCGTACTAAACATTGCCAGCGGTGTATAAAACACCAAAAGTAGAGCCAGAGGTGCAAGCACCGCTGACGTTAGAATACGTTGTTTTAACAAATTTGAACCCTTAACTTGTTGCGTCTTTCTCTGCGAGGAGCTGCTTTATTTGCTCTCCTGTGCATCCGAAGCGTCGCTCTCTAGACACGTAACAAGCAATGGCTTCAGAGAATGCTTGCTCGTCAAAATCAGGCCAAAGCGTGTCGGTAAAATAGAGTTCGGCATACGCAGCTTGCCATAGCAAGAAGTTACTGATGCGGAAGTCGCCTCCCGTTCTGATCAGCAAGTCGAGATTCGCTTGATCGGCCATCGTCATCTGCTCTGTCAAGGCATCTTCGGTTATATCACTTGGTTGCAACTCGCCCTTCGCAACTTGTTTTGCGAGGTGTTGTGCTGCCTGTGTGATATCCCAACGTCCACCGTAATTTGCTGCAATGTTTAAGTTAAGCCCTGTATTGTCCTGGGTCAATGTTTGAGCTTCATGAACACGCTGTTGGAGGCTGTCAGGAAAACGAGAAAGATCGCCAATAATGGTTAGCTTTACGTTGTTCTTATGTAATTTTTTAACTTCTTTAGACAACACATAAATAAATAACTCCATTAATGTGCTGACTTCATCTTCTGGCCTACGCCAGTTTTCACTACTAAAGGCAAATAGTGTCAGAGAATCTATACCTAACTTGGAACAGAATTGTACAGCACTGCGAACCGCATCTACGCCCTTCTTGTGTCCGAAAGCGCGCGGACGCCTGCGAGCTTGAGCCCAACGACCGTTGCCATCCATTATTATCGCAACATGTTTTGGCAATGATTGCTGCGAAATAACCTCTGCTTTTAAAACCATAATTCCAATTTTAGTGAAAAAAAACGCCGCCTAGTATACCCTAGGCGGCGCTTCAAACCTAATAAATTTGTCAGTTTACCTAGCCCCAAAAACGCTAACTGCTCAGAAACAAAGCAGTATTTTCTGCAATACGTAAACAGTGCGTAAATATAAACACTAGGGTAAAGACATTTAGATTTCCATTAACTCAGCTTCTTTCGCGCTAAGCTGTGTATCCATTTCTTTGATGAACTTGTCAGTCAATTTTTGGATATCATCTTCAGCTTGACGTGCTTCGTCTTCAGAAATTTCTTTGTCTTTTAGCAATGACTTAATATCACCGTTTGCGTCACGGCGAATGTTACGTACAGCAACACGACCACCTTCGACCTCACCACGAACGATCTTGATAAGATCTTTACGACGCTCTTCAGTTAATGGAGGAAGTGGAACACGGATCACAGTACCTGCTGACATTGGGTTTAGACCTAAGTCAGAAGACATAATTGCCTTTTCTACCGCTTGTGCAAGCGATTTGTCGAATACGCTAATAGCCAGTGTACGAGAGTCTTCAGTCGTAACGTTTGCTACTTGGTTTAGCGGTGTATCTGCACCGTAGTAAGAAACAGAAATACCATCTAGTAACGCTGGGTGTGCACGACCTGTGCGGATTTTAGAAAGCTGGCTTCCAAGTGCAGCCACACTTTTTTTCATACGCTCTTGAGCGTCTTTTTTAATATCTTCGATCACAATACTTTCCTAGTCTGTTCTTGTTATGCCAGATTATACTCGCAATTTAGAGATTCGCTACTTAACTGCGAGTTGCTGAAATAGTCGTCAGATTATTCTGCTGCTTGAGAAGAGATAAGGGTACCTTCCTCTTCACCCATGATGACATTTTTCAATGCACCTGGTTTATTCATGTTGAATACGCTGATTGGCATATTGTGGTCACGTGCCAATGTAAATGCAGCTAGATCCATCACTTTCAATTCTTTGTCGATAACTTCGTTGTAAGTCAACGTACGGTATAGCGTAGCGTCTGGGTTTTTCACCGGATCGTCGCTAAATACCCCTTCAACCTTTGTGGCTTTAATCACGGTATCCGCTTCAATCTCGATACCGCGCAAACATGCTGCTGAGTCCGTGGTAAAGAATGGGTTGCCCGTACCTGCAGAGAAAATAACAACACGGCCAGATTTTAATAGGCTAATTGCTTCTGCCCAATTGTACGCATCACACACACCATTTAGCGGGATAGCAGACATCAAACGTGCGTTTACAAAAGCACGGTGCAGCGCATCACGCATCGCAAGACCATTCATGACGGTCGCCAGCATTCCCATATGGTCACCCACAACTCGGTTCATGCCCGCTTCTGCAAGTGAACCACCACGTAAGAAGTTACCGCCACCGATAACCAAACCCACTTCTACGTCGAGCTCTACTAACTCTTTGATTTCTTGTGCCATACGATCCAATACTTTTGGATCGATACCAAAGCCTTCATCTCCCATTAAAGCTTCACCACTAAGCTTTAAAAGAACGCGTCTAAAAACAGGTTTTTTATTGATAGTCATAATATCCGGGCCAATTAAAAGTGAGGTAAAAAATAACCGCGCTTATGCTAGACATAAATGCGCGGTTATTTTAGAGAATTTTCAGCAATGACGCAAAGCTAATGTCAGCTTTTACGTCATTAGGCATCACAATAAGTGATTACTGGCCTTTTGCTGCAGCGATTTGTGCTGCAACTTCTGCTGCGAAATCTTCTTCTTTCTTCTCGATACCTTCACCTACTTCTAGGCGAACGAATGAAGAAACAGATGCATTCTTCTCTTTAAGGTAATCACCCACTGATTTCTTAGGTTCCATGATGAAAGCTTGACCAGTAAGAGAGATCTCACCAGTGAACTTCTTCATACGACCAACAACCATTTTCTCAGCGATTTCAGCTGGCTTACCTTCGTTCATTGCGATTTCAACTTGAACCGCTTTTTCTTTTTCAACTACTTCAGCAGGTACGTCTTCTGGGTTTAGGTAGTCTGGCTTAGAAGCAGCAACGTGCATTGCAACGTGCTTAAGAGTTTCTTCGTCAGCATCACCAGCTACAACAACACCGATACGCTCGCCGTGACGGTAAGCAACTAGCTTGTCACCTTGAATGTAAGAAACACGACGGATGTTCATGTTCTCACCGATTTTAGCTACTAGTGCAACACGAGTCTCTTCAAACTTAGCTTGTAAGTCTTCGATAGTTAGTTGCTCAGCTACAGCTGCGTCAGCAATTTCGTTAGCAAATGCAAGGAAGCTTGCATCTTTTGCTACGAAGTCAGTTTGACAGTTAACTTCTACTAGTGCAGCAAAACCTTCGCCTTGCTTGATGATGATTGTACCTTCAGCAGCGATGTTGCCTGCTTTTTTAGCAGCTTTAGCAGCACCACTTTTACGCATGTTTTCGATTGCTTGATCGATATCACCGCCAGTTTCTGTCAGTGCTTTTTTACAATCCATCATACCAGCGCCAGTGCGGTCACGAAGTTCTTTTACTAGGGCAGCAGTTACAGCCATTAGAATATCCTCAAATCTGAATTCAGTTCTTGATAAAACCAACCTTAGGTTGGCTGAATATCAAATCAAGTACAGCTCGCCTCAATTTGATAAAAATCCGTTATCTTTCAAGGTCTGCTTGGCAAACAACGGGATAAGCAGTTAATCGCTTATAAAGAATATCAAGTCTTCATCAATAATTTGATGAAGACTTGATGACAGCTAATACCTAATCAGGTAATTACTCAGCTTCAACGAAGTCGTCGTTTTCTGCTTGAGCAACGATGTTGCTTTCACGACCTTCAGTGATAGCAGTCGCTACTGCACCAGTGTATAGCTGGATTGCGCGGATAGCGTCGTCGTTACCTGGGATGATGAAATCAACACCATCTGGGTTAGAGTTAGTATCAACAACAGATACTACTGGGATACCTAGGTTGTTAGCTTCACGGATAGCGATGTGCTCGTGGTCAGCGTCGATAACGAAGATAGCGTCAGGAAGACCGCCCATATCTTTGATACCGCCAAGGCCTTTTTCAAGCTTTTGCATTTCACGAGTAAGCATTAGCGCTTCTTTCTTAGTAAGCTTCTCGAAAGTACCGTCTTGGCTTTGAGTCTCAAGCTCTTTAAGACGCTTGATTGATTGACGAACTGTTTTCCAGTTAGTCAACATACCACCTAACCAACGGTGATTTACGTAGAACTGCTCACTTTGGATAGCCGCTTCTTTAACTGCTTCGCTTGCAGCGCGCTTAGTACCTACGAAAAGGATTTTGCCTTTGTTAGATGCTACGTTCTGTAAGAACTTAAGTGCATCGTTGAACATAGGAACAGTTTTTTCTAGGTTGATGATATGAACGCGGTTACGTGCACCGAAGATGAACGGCTTCATCTTAGGGTTCCAGTAACGTGCTTGGTGACCGAAGTGAACACCAGCTTGAAGCATATCGCGCATTGAAACGTTTGCCATTGTATATTTCCTCTAAAAGTTAGGGTTAGGCCTCCACATATCCCATAGCACCAACACGAAGTTTTTATAACTGCATGCACCCAAGTGTATGTGTCGATATGTGTGTGTGTTAATATTAATAAGTGTGTTGCCTTAACTACAAACATTCATTCTCATCGTGTGAGGAAGAATTATTTGTAAAAAGACGGCGCGCTTTATACCATATATAAAGAATTAACTCAATCTTATGCGTAAAATTTGTGCATAATAAATGTTCATCTAAATTGACTTGGAGTCTAAATGAGTGCAGTGATCAAAACCCCTGAAGAAATCGAAAAAATGCGTGTTGCCGGGCGTTTAGCCGCGGAAGTACTGGAAATGATCGAGCCGTACGTTAAGCCAGGGGTGACCACCGACGAATTAAACACCATTTGTCACAATTACATTGTTGATGAGCAAGGCGCTGTTCCTGCACCGTTAAATTATCACGGCTTTCCGAAGTCTATTTGTACCTCAGTTAACCACGTTATTTGTCACGGAATCCCGAACGATAAACCGCTAAAAGAAGGCGACATTATCAATATCGACATCACTGTGATCAAAGATGGTTATCATGGTGATACGTCAAAAATGTTTTACGTCGGTACTCCAACGATCCAAGGTAAGCGCTTAAGCGAAATCACGCAAGAGAGTCTATACCTCGCGATAAAAATGGTAAAACCGGGCGTACGCTTGGGTGATATTGGTGCTGCAATTCAAAAGTATGCTGAAGGCTTTAACTACTCTATCGTGCGTGAATATTGTGGTCACGGTATTGGTAAAGAGTTCCATGAGGAGCCACAGGTAATGCACTACGGCAAGCCGGGCACTGGCGAAGTACTTAAAGCCGGCATGTGTTTGACTATCGAGCCTATGGTTAACGCAGGTAAGCGCCAATGTAAGTTACTAAAAGACGATTGGACTGTAGTCACTAAAGACCGTAGCCTCTCGGCACAGTGGGAACACACGCTGCTTGTCACCGATAACGGCGTTGAGATCTTGACGCTACGTAATGATGAGACGATTGACCGCGTTATTACGCATTCAGCATAATTGTAATGTGAATTTCAAAGCCAGCTGTTTAGCTGGCTATTTCCGTTAACATTAACGTTTTCCCACGACATCGCACACCAAACAGCTCAGTAAGTTAGCCAAACCATTTGTACAATTTTTTACCAAAGTGATTTTGCATCACAGATATTCATGGGACATCCATATTCCGTCACTGTTAAAGTAATTCTGGTATAAATTACTCTATTGTCATCAAATCTACACTAAATAGCTATTAACATTAGTTATCAATTTAACTCGGCAATATTCAACGCTATTTCTGACGGCTATAATAGCCACGTAACATAGATTCTCTTCCTTACTCCAAGCCCTTACCCTTCAATTAAAAAACCCGTAAAAAACATTTAAAATCATAAACTTAACACCAATCACCTTTGATTTTCACGCTTGGCGTTCAAAGCAAAGCTAACGATGTTTTTTGAATCAACATTCAATGTAGTTAATCGCTACCC
>NZ_JAKEVK010000330.1:0-2808 GCF_022398435.1 Pseudoalteromonas sp. Isolate6
AGAAGATAATCGCCCTAAAAACCCTCTGTATGGACAAATCACCCCAGCGCGAGCGGCTGAAATGGTACGCAGCGGCAATACCGCACCACTGATAGAAGCCAATGGCATTGCAACCCAAGCTGGTGATTGGTTATGGGGCACACTGCAAGGCGACTTTAATCAAAACCCCTCTACGTCACAAATCGTGGTAGGTACCTTGATTTCCATGATACCAATTATCGACCAAGTCATGGATTTACGAGATATCATTGCCAATGTCATGTTACTGACTGACGATGATGAAGCCAACGACACTGACGCTTGGCTTGCCTTTACCTTGACCGGCATTGGTTTAGTGCCAGTAGTAGGCTCAGCAGTCAAAGGCGTGGGCAAGGTTATCTTAAAAAATACCGGAGAGTCTCTCTCTGCTGCGCTTGCCGTTTTACGCAAGCTCGGTAAAGGCGACCCAGTTAAATACCTAAGAAACATCAACTGGCAAGACCTAGGAAAACAATCCGCCACGGAAGTTAAAAACATCGTCAAAGGCCTGCGCGATTCACTTGATGACATGTCTACCAGTTGGCACTACGACCTACTGCTTCCAGACGCCGCCATCGAAGGCATGCAAGCCACGGTAAAACGCCTAGACGAGGTCACCCCCAAAATCGACCAGCATATGCAACAAGCCGCCCAAGAAATCGGGCAGCGAGTTAATAAAGCACTGGATGAATATCAAGGCCAACCACCAATTCGAGGCGTCACCGACAAACCAACCAAAGCCAAAGCCGATGAGTTGGAGCCGCCAAAAGGGAATGAGTTACCGGGGGCTAAACTCAAAGCTATAAAAATGAAGAAGTATAGACCTCCTTGCTTCATGCCTGGCGAAGACTTAGCGAAGAACTTTAAGGGTGGTAAGCAAGCTCTAGAAAAAGAGTTTTATAAACAACTAAAAGCTCAGCAGCACGGCATCAATAAAATGACGGTTGAACAATATTTAGAAAACCGTAAAACCTTGACTGACCTTGTTAAAGAGCATGGACATAAAAAAGCAAGAAAAATTCTAACGAATGGCGGAATGGCACAAGTATCAGCAAGAAAGAAGTTAGAGGACGAAATGTATGAATCAATATTAAAAAGTTTGAGAAAGCAGGGTATTAAAGGTCGAAATGCTGATAAAGTCGCAACAGAGAAGATAAAAGAACAAATGTCTCAGTTAGCTGCTTTACATGATCCTGACCTGATAGCGGGCGGTAGTGATAAGATCAACAAACTCGGAAATAAAAATGTAAACTCCTCTCTCGGTTCTCAGTGGTCTAAAGGGGGGAGAGTTTCCGGTATGGATGAGGCAGCAAGGGTTGCGTTGAGAACAATGGGCCCTACCACCCAAATGAATATAGAATTAGAACGGTGTAAGTAAGGAGGTTAGAATAATGACCAAACAATTTGAAATAGATGAAGATTTCGAGTGGTTTCTTGAAAAGTTTGAAGAGCCTAGTGAAAAAAATCAAGCCCCAGCAGAAATAATAAAAAAGTTTGAAGGTAAACTACCTACTAGATTATTAGAATATTGGAGTGAATACGGATTTTCTGGTTTCGGGGAAGGACTTTTTTGGTTAACTAATCCCGATGATTATGATGATACCTTAGATGCATGGCTTGGAGATACAGTTATCGTCGAGCAAGACACATATTATGTAATTGCTCGCAGTGCATTTGGTGAGCTATTCTTATGGGGAGAGAAATTTGGACATAAATATCTAATCGACCCATCTCACGGTTGGATTATAGAGAAAGAAGGTAATGCCGAAGACATAGCAGTTGGAGAAGAAAACGATGCCATACAGTTTTTCTTTGGTGCAAAAAGGCCAACATCGCTGGATATAGATGATACGAGTGAAGGCTTACTTTTTGAGAAATGTAAACTTCGATTATCTCAATTAAAATATAACGAAATGTATGCTTTTGAACCCGCTTTTTTTCTTGGTGGGCAGCCTACCATTGACAATGTCAGTAAAGTAAATATTTTCGCCCATCTAAGTGTATTAGCATCATTTGGTCAGAAAGAAATACTAGACCAACAAGGGCTTATAGCTAAGGCTTATTCATAATAAATGCTCCTGTTATTAAAGTAGCAAATAAAAACCACTTAACTCCTTACCACTAAAAACACTTACTTATTAATTGAAAATGCGATGATGATTAACTTTGAACTCATCGCTAATCAAATTGACGTCAGCGCCAAACAAAATATCACCCTTAAGGCGGGTCGCAGCCATCGCAGTGTTATCCAAAATGATATCAACCTCAAGGCAGACAACAACCTTACCATTACCGCTCCCGCGGGAAGTCAAATCATTCAAAGCCAAGGCAATATCACGATTAAAGGCAGTGGCTCTGGCAACCTCACCCTTGCCAATGGCGGCAGTGAAATCAGCATTGACTCAAGTGGTAACGTCAACATCTTTGCAGACAAGTTACTGACCTTAAAAGGCAAAGCCATGACCGTGTTTGACGGCAGCATGGAGCAAGATATTGGCGGTAAACAAAGCGCCACGATGCCGAGTGTGCCGCAAATTCAAGCCCTCTCTGAGAATGCTCGACTCTCACTGGCCGCCGATGGCATTGCCACCATGGCGAGCAGTACCATTGAGTTGTCTTATACCTATCAAGATGGCAGCCCAATTATGGGCGCACCTTATACCATTCGATTTGCAAACGGCACAGAGCTGACTGGTAACTTAGACGACAGCGGTAAAGCAAAAATTGAGAATGCCCCACCCGGTCAATACACCGTGCAATATGGTGAGGACAAACGCGATTACCTACCAG
>NZ_JAKEVK010000331.1:0-2786 GCF_022398435.1 Pseudoalteromonas sp. Isolate6
ACTTTGTTATATAGGATAAAAATAAAAAGGCGAAATAGCTAATGCTAGTTCGCCTTTGTTTCTGGGTTACAGTAAAAGTTAGAACGTATAGGTTGCTTTTACATAGTAGAAACCACCATTAATACCGTATGGTGAAGTCTCGTAGTATTTGCCACCCCAGTTGTTATTTGGGATACCTGTAGCGTCAAAGAAGTCTAGTTCTTCAGCATCTTGGTCAAAGATATTATTTGCACCAACAGATAGACTGATTGAATCTGTTGCATAGTAAGTAAGCTCTGCATCAAATGTGATTGTTGCACTTGCTGTTTTAGCTGTTGCATCATAATCTACGTGGACACCTTGGTATTCACCAAAGTAGTTCATACGCACAAAACCTGAGAAGCTATCCCATTGCTGAGCCCAAGTTAATGTACCTCTGTGCTTAGGTAAGTCGTTTTCTAGACGAGATACCTTGAAGTCACCTGTAATCGCAGAGAAGCGATCAACTTCGGTTTCATTCCAGTTGTATGCTGCACTAAATGTCGCATAACCACCCAGCATATCCATAGAGTAGTTACCAACTAAGTCGATACCTTGAGTCGTGGTATCGAAGTCATTAGTAAAGAAGCTCACCTGTGCTAAATTGTCAACGTTCGGAACACCCGCCGCTTTAAGGGCATCTTTGTCAGCTTGGTCTAACTCTATCTTCTCTGACTGGCTTAGGCGGTCAGTTACTTCAATGTTGTAGTAATCTAACGTAATAAATAAGTCGCCAGAACGATATACTGCGCCTAATGTGTAACTTTCAGATTCCTCCGGTTGAAGTTCCGTGCCGCCCAGTTGTAACGAAATTGGGTTTGTTGGTGGTAATAGCGCAGAGTCTACAAGTACACCACTACTTAAGTTTGTTTGTACGTTAGATACGTTAGCTTGACCTACTGTGGGTGCACGGAAACCGGTACTGATTGAACCACGAACTGAGAAGTCCTCTGTAACGTGGTACTGGCCCGTGATCTTAAAGTTAGTAGTCGAGCCAAATGAATCATAGTCTTCATAACGCAGCGCCCAGCCCATCATGAAGTCTTCAGTAAATGGCGTTTCAATATCCACATAAGCGGCATAGTTACGGCGAGTGTATTCACCTGCTGCAGAAGGTTTAAATCCAGGGAAACCGTTCGAGCCAATACCAAAGCCTTGTTCTGTTAGCGGCCCTGCAATAAATGACGCTTCATCGCCCGAAAGTACTTCAAATGTTTCTTCATGCCACTCAAGACCTGCAGCAACGTTTACATCGTAAGCAAGATCAAAGTCGTAACCTTTCGATACATCAAAGTTAAAGTTCTTTTCTAGCTGAATATACTTACCTGGACTAAAGTCCATCGGAGTATCTGGACCTAATGAGGCATTCACCGTGTTAGTAATAAAATATCTAGATTCGTTGCGGCCAACAGAGCCACTCAAATCCCAATAGGCTCCCTCTAAGAAGCCATCTTTAAATTCACCTCTCACACCCATAGTTAAAGATGTATCTGTTATATTACCACCGAAGTTTGGTGTAAATCCTGCTGGAAGGATTTGGTTAAATGCAAAACAGTTGGCAGCATCCAACTGCCCTAATGCCGTTGGATCTGGCAATCCATTCGCTTGAAGTTCGACTACTGGACAGTCTAATTGTGCATCAAGGCCACCATCTAACGCACCTACTAACACTGTTGGTGTTGCCGCATCCCACAATTTTTGCTGTGCTTCGTCTGTTGCACTCCTTCTCATCGGTACGCCATTAACGAGTCTGATTGTACCGCCATAAACTCCGGGGCGAGTGGTTGGGTTTCGATAATAGAACCCACCTTTTACATCCCGTTCTGAGTAGTTACCGAACATGTAGAAGTGGGCGTTATCTGTAACGTCTACACCAACATTACCAAAAATACTGATGTCGTCTTTGATTTCGGGGGCACCCCAAATTTGTGCTGGATCTGCAACGCCTTCTAAGCCAGCTCCCGCAAATGCTGCTGCATCAGGACGCTGAACACTGCGGCTAGTCGCATCGGCCTCTTTATATTGAAAGCTTAGGTTAGCAAAGCCATCATCCGTAAATGGTAGACCCACGTTACCTTCGATAACCGTTGTATCGCCGTCACCTTCGTAGTATTCACCTTGACGAATAGAGAACGAGCCCCCTTCGCTTGCGTCTTTTAGTACAAAGTTCATTACACCCGCGATCGCATCTGAACCGTACTGCGCGGCAGCACCGTCGCGAAGTACCTCCACCTGTTTAAGCGCGATACTAGGGATCACTGAAATATCAGGACCTTGAGCACCATCGTTAATCCCACCGCCTAAAAAGGCAATAACCGACGAACGGTGGCGACGCTTACCGTTTAACAAAATCAGCGTACTATCCGCAGGCAATCCGCGTAAGTTAGCTGGTCTTACTAAAGTCGCTGCATCACTGATAGGATTCGCGTGTACGTTCAAAGACGGTACAGAACCTTTCAGTAGCTCGAGCATGTCAGAACCTGCCGCCTTTGACATATCTTCTGCACCGATGATGTCGATAGGGACCGGTGACTCACCCACAGAGCGAGGTGCAGCCCGAGAGCCAACTACGGCGATTTTTTCGATTTTTTCATCTGACTTTGCTTGATTGGCTTCTTCAGCCATTACGGTCGTGGTAAGAAGTGACGTAGTTGCTGCAGAAGCGAGCGCGAAGCGAATTGCACGGCGCAGCGTGTTACTTTTTAGTTTCATCCTGTTTCCCCAGTTGATTGTTGTTGTCATACCAATAAAAAGGTCATTTATAATAT
>NZ_JAKEVK010000332.1:0-2766 GCF_022398435.1 Pseudoalteromonas sp. Isolate6
TATTTTGACATATGATTTAGGGCATATAGTCTAAAGGTTTATGCAGTTCAATATTTTCTTTTTACACGGTCTACACTTGCTTCGCCAACAACGAGGAAACGTTCATGGTTGACCTTAGTAGATATGCGAGTATGTTAAGAAAGGCTAAGTGTATTTTGAACACTGCGGATGAGCCGTTTGAATGTGCAACCTTTGGCTTAGGCCTCACTTCACGACTAATGGTGCTTCAGCTCACTTTTAGCATTTTTCCTATCTCTTGATAACTAAAACCCTCGCATAAATAAGCCTCAATCTGGCATCTTTGACCTTCGAGCTATGGCTCGTAACTCACGGTACTTACTCTTGTTTCTTAGTGAATACAAAGTATCACCAAAAGGCTATCAAATTAGTACTCGCTTTTACCAGAAAAAGATGATCATGCTGTTAAGTCAATATTGTTGGGAAAATATGGATTAGATGACTAAAACCCAATCAGCTCAGTGGTTCGAGTAGATAGAGAGTCCAGATAAACTCGGTCTAATGGAGAAAAGTTATTCATACCCACACACTAAATTACATCAAGTGTTTATGTTATTGTAGGTGTGATCACAGTGTGATCACAGTGTTTTAACGAATGCAATTAGCTGCTTGATTTCTTCTTCAGTTAGCATGCCAACAAAAGATAAGCTTGAAGAGCGTGACGCTAGAACTCTGCCGTAGTTATATACTTCATCATCAGCCCATTCATATTGTTTTAAGAAAATTAAGGGGTTTAAGTGGAACATGACGATATCCTCCAACTTTTCAAACATACCGTTGTGTCCATAAGGTGGTGTTTCCGATACTTTCAATAAAGATGGAGTCTTAAATTTAAAGCGATCCGATGCCCTCAAAGAGATTTCGGAACGACCTAAGTCTTGACCCAAAATACTTACGCCAAAGGCACCTTGAGGCACACCTAATGAGTGGAAAGAAAAATCAGATAGTAAATCACCAGAGTGGCAAGTTGCGCATCGCGCTTTACCGTAAAATAAATAGGCCCCTAGTTTTTCTTTATTATTAAGTGCCTGCTTATTCCCCTTGATAAATTGTGACCACTTAGTTTCAATACAATTTTCTTTATCGATAAGAAATGCGGCGATAGCATTGCCAATATCAGATAGTTCAACATGAGCTGCTTTTAAATCTACGCTTGAAAGCAGTGCAGCAAATTCGTTCCATTGTTCGCTCGGAGGATGTTGTAGCTTCTTTCTTATTGCTTTAGTGAGGGCGTGGTATTTATCTTGGTGATAGTGTGAATTAACTTCGGAAACATATGCTTCTGATTCCTTATTATTTTTGAGGCCAAGAAATTCATCACGAGCTAAAAGAGGCAAGGTTGCGGCTACCGCGAGGAGGGAGTGATATCCAAGCTCTTTTCCATTGCCTACTGGGCTGACCCATTTATTATCTTGAGCTTGTACTTTCCCATCCCAGAAGTATGTCTTGTAGTCTAAAAAACCTCTACCGGCCAAAGTAAAAGAGTTTCTAGGGACCAATATGCCATGCCCATGAGAAAGTCTGGCTTGCCCTTCACCATTACCGCCAACTCCTACTGATATTGGTAAGCCATCGGTTCTAGCTTTTTTTTCAATGTGGCAAGTCGAGCAAGAAGTATCATTGTTACCACTTAGAATGGTATTTTCAAAAATAAACTCTCCAACTTTTGATAGAGAAGGATCATGATATTGGGAGTTCGCGCAATTTAGTCCTTGTAGCTCATATGCTTCTATTACTTTTTCAAGCTTGTAGTCAATATCAGCACTTTGCACATGCATACATATCGAGCCAATTAGTATGCATAAAGAATATATCGTTCTCATGTTATCTCTCCGTGAATTTGTGCTGTTTCACCATCTCTGATGCTGGTTTCTGATGAAGTTCTAGAGCTCTCAGGCCAAGTTCAGCTAATGCATATTCAGATACACCATACCTGAGCATATGCTTTTGAAGAAGGTCGTATTCATGGCAATCCAGAAGTTGAATTTCTGAAGCTGTTCTGAGATTTTGACTATTTTGTTGTTCAATATACCAATTACTGTCCATCGCTTGAGAGCATGACTTTGAATAACTCATGAAATCCGTTTTGTTTAGCTCGTATACAGCGAAAGGAATAGCGATCTCTTTTAGTATGTATGTCGCTACACCTACTATAACCGCAAGCTTGAAAGTTAAATCAACCCACTTCATCTAACTAGTATCCCAAGTGCATTTAATACATCAGAATCCAAAGTAGAACTTTCAGGTAAGCCCTTATATTGCCTATATTCATTTAATGCTTTACGTGTTTGAGGTCCCATTATTCCATCCAATTCACCTGTGTAATACCCTAGGCTATGCAAAGCTAATTGAACCCTTAGGATTAGATTTTTAAGTTGCTCTTTATTTTTTTTAATAGTCTCTAATTTTGTTTTTTGGTTGTCTTTCGGAATGGTGGAGTCTGGTCTAGCTGGCTGAGAAAGTGGCTCTGAACGCTCTTTAGGTTGACTTGGTGGAGGAGATGACTTTTTAGGATAAGAATATCCACCGCCTGAAGACGAGCGATGAGAAGAATGGCTTCGATGCGAAGAATGACTCCGATGACTTCTATGGCTAGTTATGAAATCGGGAAGGGTAAAATCATTGAGTGGTGTAGTAATAACATCATCAAGAAAACGGAATTGTGCCTGTGAAGTCATATCCATATCTACGTTAGAGTTACTGGCTTGTGTTGCTATTGATGAGAAACCAGCAAAAATACTTATAATA
>NZ_JAKEVK010000333.1:0-2734 GCF_022398435.1 Pseudoalteromonas sp. Isolate6
ATCTAATAATTCTATTGTGGCATTTAACGCATTAATAAAATGCTCAATATCATCTTGGTTATTATAAAAAGCCAAACTTGCACGCACTGTCCCGTTAACCTTGAGCATTTTCATAAGAGGCTGAGTACAATGATGTCCGCTTCTGACTGCTACGCCGTATGTATTGAGTAGTGTGGCAAGATCGTAGTGATGCTCGCTTTTATAGTTAAAACTGACTACGCCAACATTGTTTTGTGTATCGCCATAAACCGTGATGCCTTCAATCTGTCTTAGCTTTTCTAAAAGGGCGTGGTAGAGCGTTTGCTCATATCGTTGAAGTGCACTGTGCTCAATCTTGTTTATATAATCTATCGCTGCGGCAAAACCGATAACGCCAGAAATATTGGGCGTGCCGGGTTCAAACTTGCCAGGTGCCTCTCGATAGCTGGATCGCTCGAAGCTCACTTCTTTTATCATTTCGCCGCCGGTTTTATACACGGGGAGCGCATTTAGTTGCTGGTATTTACCATAAAGCCCGCCGACACCTGTTGGTCCAAGCGCTTTATGAGCTGAAAAAACATAAAAGTCGCAATCCAGTGCCTTCAGATCAGGCCTTAAATGCAGTAAAGACTGTGCGCCGTCGATAACCGTGATGGTACCCAATGCCTTACAAACCGAAATGAGCGACTTAATTGGATGAATATTCCCAAGTGCGTTTGAAACGTGGCCCATTGCTAACACATCAGGTTTATGTTGTTTTAACAGCGCAATAGCGCCTTGCTCATCGAGGATGCCGTCTAACATAGGTAACACTAATAAAGTTGCCCCGGTACGTTGACAGGCTTCTTGCCAAGGCACTACGTTAGCGTGATGTTCAAAAGGACTGATGGCAATGACGCTGTCTGAATTGAAGCATGCACTCAGGCCATGAGCCAACAAATTTAGAGATTCAGTAGCGCCGCTGGTCCATACTATTTCTCGTGTTTCTACATTTAAAAAATTTGCAACTGTTTCTCGGGCACTTTCGTAGCGAACGGTGGCGTTTTCACTAAGCGTGTGTAAACCTCTATGTACGTTTGAATTCTCATCTTGATAAAAAGATTTTATGACATCGATGACTTTGTTCGGTTTTTGCGCAGTTGCAGCAGAGTCAAGATAGCAAAGCGGCTGTCCATCAAGTTGTTTGTTCAAAATTGGAAAGTCGTTGCGCAGAGATTGAATGTCAGTCATAACGTACCTGAGTTAATTGAGCAGCGCGATTCTAACGAATACGCGGCGATATTAAAACAAAAAAGGCCGCATTAAGCGGCCTTTTCAAACACAATAACGAGATTATCTGTCGTTTTGTGTTTTGTAGTCGCGAGACGTGTAGCCTTTGTAAAGCTGACGCGGACGACCAATTTTGTGTCCTGGTTGAGAAAGCATTTCGTTCCAGTGTGAAATCCAACCCACAGTACGAGACATCGCGAAGATAACCGTAAACATGCTTGTTGGAATACCGATTGCTTTAAGAATGATACCAGAATAGAAGTCTACATTCGGGTATAGTTTCTTCTCGATGAAGTAAGGGTCTTCTAGGGCAATCTGTTCAAGTTTCATTGCTACGTCAAGCAGTGGATCTTGAATGTTTAGCTCTTTAAGCACTTCGTGACACGTTTGACGCATTACCGTCGCACGTGGGTCAAAGTTTTTATAAACGCGGTGACCAAAGCCCATTAGACGGAACGGATCGTTCTTGTCTTTTGCTTTTGCAACGTACTCGTCAATACGATCAACAGAGCCAATTTCTTCAAGCATAGTTAAACATGCTTCGTTTGCGCCGCCGTGTGCAGGGCCCCAAAGTGATGCAATACCTGCCGCGATACATGCGTATGGGTTTGCACCTGAAGAGCCAGCAAGACGAACGGTTGAAGTTGACGCGTTTTGCTCGTGGTCTGCGTGAAGCATGAAAATACGATCCATTGCTTTAGCAAGCACTGGGCTGACGTTATAGTCTTCAGCTGGTACAGAGAACATCATGTGAAGGAAGTTTTCTGCGTAGCTCAAGTCGTTACGTGGGTATACGAACGGTTGGCCAACGTTATATTTGTACGCCATTGCAGCAATCGTTGGTAGCTTAGCTACTAATTTGATTGCACAACGCATGCGCTGGTCTTCATCAGAAATATCCAAATCTGAGTGATAGAACGAAGATAACGCACCAACTACACCACATAGCATTGCCATAGGGTGCGCATCGACACGGAAACCTTGGAAAAACGCAGCGATTTTCTCGTGCATCATTGTGTTGCGAGTGATCTCATCTGAGAACTCAGCTAGTTGTTCTTCGCTTGGTAATTCACCATTTAATAGTAGGTAGCAAAGTTCAATATAGTTAGAATTTTCAGCAAGTTGCTCAATTGGATAACCGCGGTGAAGCAGTACACCTTTGGCACCGTCAATATAAGTGATAGACGAGTCACAAGAGGCAGTCGACATAAATCCTGGGTCATACGTAAATAGGCCGTGAGCACCTAAAGAACGAACGTCAACTACGTCTTGACCAGCTGTACCCTCGTAAATCGGTAACTCAATCGGATCGTGACCATCAATATGGACTGTGGCTTTTTTATCTGCCATCTATTTGTCTCCTATTTAATAACAATATTCTGATTGTTATGTTGTGATACTAATGTTAAGCAAATTCAGATCATTCTAACTTATAACCTAGGTCAAAAGTCAATTTTTCTGTGATTTATGCATAAATGTATAATAA
>NZ_JAKEVK010000334.1:0-2675 GCF_022398435.1 Pseudoalteromonas sp. Isolate6
GCCCAAAGTTGGGCGCTTAAAATAAATAAATTATGCTTTATTTCTTCTCAAGCAAATAACGCCAATGGCAGTGAACGCCAGAATAAAACAGTAATAAGATGAACTAGATACATCCCAAGGGCTGATTTTAAAAGTAGCCCCAAGTAACAGTGCCTGTGCGCCATAGGGTAAAGAGCCTTGCATAACACACGCAAAAATATCCAGTAAGCTTGCAGAACGCTTAGCTGAAATTTTTCCGTCTTCAGCTAGCTTTTTAGCAACTGGACCTGCGACAATAATACTTACAGTGTTATTTGCAATACATAGATTACTAGTTAACACTAGCGCTGCAATACCGAGTTGATCAGCAACTTGGCGGTGCCATTTTGCGATAATGCTGGTGATTTTTTGGATCTGTTTGGCTAAAAAGTCTAGGCCACCATTGATACGAATAAATTCAGATAAACCACCAATGAACATAGAGAGCAAGAAAATCTCTTGCATATCACTAAAGCCTTTATAAATATCGTTTAAGAACGCAGCGCCTTGATAGTCACCTACAAAGCCCATACAGCCGGCAAATACGATGCCACTAAAGAGCACAACAAAAACATTGATACCAATCACTGCCAAGACCAAGATAAAGGCATATGGCAAAACTAATAACCAATCAAACGGCTTGGTTTCTACAACCTGCGGCTCTGGAGTTAAAAATACCAACAACAAAACAGTCAAAAATGCAGCTGGCAGGGCTATCTTAAGGTTCTCTCTAAATTTATCTTTCATTTCACAGCCTTGGGTTCGTGTGGCTGCAATTGTGGTGTCAGAAATAATAGATAGGTTATCGCCAAACATTGCACCTGATACTATAGTGCCGGCCATAAGTGCCGGATCAATTCCGGTTTTCATCGCGACTGCAACAGCAATAGGTCCAATTGCTCCAATTGTACCCATAGAGGTTCCCATTGCAGTAGAGACGACAGCAGATATAAGAAACAAGCCGGGTAATAAAAATGCCGGAGGAATAAGTGATAAACCAGCGTTAACTACAGCGTCAACGCCGCCTGTGGCACTTGCAACTGCAGAGAAAGCACCTGCTAATAAATAGATGAGGCACATGGTGATGATATTGCTGTGTCCCGCGCCTTGAATAAAAGTTTCGACACTGCGGTTGATGGTATCTTTATTAAGTAAAAAAGCGAGAACGATGGCTGGTAAAATCGCGACAGGAGCTTTTAATTGATAAAACGCATAATCAACGCCTTGCGATTGCAAATACAATCCTGCGCCAAGAAAAATCCCTACAAAGGTCAACAGCGGCAATAGTGATAGTTTTGCCTTTGTTTGATTGTAATTTGGTTGCATAGCACTCCCCAACAATAAAGCACAGCCAATAGTTAGCTGTAAAACCGCACAACACACCTGATACCAATTGTATTAATTCTCCAACCAATTTGAAGGGTGAATTAGCATATTAGCGTCGTTAAAAATTTCTCATTTAGAACAACTAAATAGCAAAATTTTTGCCTAGCTACTAAAGCTATTTCTCCGCTTCAAAATAGCCCTTTTACTTAATGCAATTGGTATAAGATGAAAATCTCTCAACTTCAATAGGTGAGCGAGCGCGGCAGTTTATATGTTTAGACGTCTAAAGTCTAATGTTTTATTATTTTCAACTTAACTGACTATGACACACAGATACGGTAAACTCTACTCCCGCAAAAACACATTTCCATTATCCGGTTAGCCATCGTTGCTGCCTTTCGGATAATCAATATCGCAAATAAAAAGGGTAACGTATGACAAGAATAGGTATTTACGGTGCGAATGGCAGAATGGGGTTAGCATTGATAGAAGCCTGCTATTTGTCGCAAGAAGTAGAGCTGGGCAACGCTTTTGTACGAGATAGTTCACAATATCTTGATAAAGCAGTTAATCAATTGCAGCCTCAAGCAGACGCAAATATCTGTTTTAGTTCCGAGCAAAGTAAGCTTGAAAATGTTGATGTATTAATAGACTTTACTTTGCCAGAGGGTATGAAGCAGCATTTATCAGCTGCAATTGCCGCTAAAAAACCAATGGTGATTGGTACTACTGGACTGACAGCAAGTGAAATGGCGCAGTTGGCGGAAGCCGCAAAAGATATCCCAATTGTGTTTTCTCGAAACTATAGCGTTGGCATTAATCTGCTGCTTAATCTTGTACAAACAGCCGCTCAAAAGCTGGCTGACGACATGGATATTGAAATCTTTGAAGCGCATCATCGCAACAAAATAGACGCCCCCTCGGGAACCGCGCTCGCTATCGGAGAGGCAATTGCAGAAGCTAAAGGCTGGCAACATGATGATGTTGCGGTTTACGATCGAAGTCAAAATCATGAAGCGAAATCACAACAAGAAATCGGATATTCGGTCCTCAGAGCGGGTGATATAGTAGGCGAACATACAGCTTACTTCGCGACAATGGGGGAAAGGCTTGAATTAACACATAAAGCTGCGTCGAGACTGACCTTTGCATCAGGTGCTGTAAGGGCTGCGCAGTGGCTAAAAGATAAACCAGCAGGTCTTTACGATATGCAAGATGTGCTGGATTTAAAGAAGTAAGTATAACATTTTGAGGCTTTAAAACAAAAAAAGAGTTTAATGGCTTATTTTTATAATTTTTGTGATTTGTATTAGACGAAAAGGCATTCATGC
>NZ_JAKEVK010000335.1:0-2655 GCF_022398435.1 Pseudoalteromonas sp. Isolate6
CCTTTCACACAGTTAGAAAAGTTAATTATTACTTTTTTCACTATATATAGTTAAAGCGAGCGCAACTTGATATTTAACGCTACGCTCGCCCTCATAAACTACATCCAGTCGGCGCTTCTGATCACACCTACGGCTAATCCTTCAATAGAGAAATTTTGATGCTCTAGATCCACTTCGATCGCTTTAAATTCCTCATTCTCAGCATGCAAGAGAACTTTCTTTCCTTTCTTTTCTAAGCGCTTAACAGTCACGTCCTCTTCTACACGAGCAACTATCACTTGGCCATTCTCAGCCACTTGAGTGCTATGGACCGCTAGTAGATCACCATCCATAATCCCAATATCTTTCATGCTCATACCATTAACTCTCAAAAGGTAATCAGCATTCGGTTTAAAAAAACTGGCATCCACATTAAAGTGGCTTTCAACATGTTGCTCTGCCAGTATCGGCTCTCCAGCTGCAACACGGCCAATAATAGGTAAGCCTAGTTGCTCAGGTTCATCCTCAACAAGTCTAATTCCACGACTTGCTCCTGGGACCATTTCAATAACTCCCTTTTTAGCAAGTGCTTTAAGGTGCTCCTCTGCTGCGTTTGCACTCTTGAAACCCAAAGCATCAGCTATTTCAGCACGAGTTGGAGGCATGCCAGTATCTTTTATGAATACTTTTATTAATTCAAAGATTTGTTCTTGTCGTTTCGTTAGAGGACGCATTAACTGGTATTCCATACAGTGGTTTATTTACTGTAAGTATATACAGCTCAAAAAAAATCGCAAATGTTTCTTTATTCAACATATTTTATACCAATTAGCATAATTACACGCTCCATTTTTGAGGCGAGAAAACCTTGTAGATAACACCACTACTGTATCCACTATCAACGAGGTACCTACATCCATTTAGGCAAGGCGAAACTTTTCTATTTATTTGTTCTAAATGAGAAATTTTTAACACTATTAGCGTCAGATTTGTTCCTGCTAATTGAGCACGTATTAAGACTAATTGCTATTAAGCGTAAGCGAAAACAAGCAAAGACTGACTCTGTGTTCTCTTCATTACAAGCTATCGGCGCTCCCACAATGCTGCTCAGTGCTGATGCTGTTGTAGGAGCGAGCTTGCCTCGCGATGTGTTGATGCTGTTGTAGGAGCGAGCTTGCCTCGCGATGTGTTGATTGCTTGTGATATGTTCTTTTTAAATCCCACATAGCAAAAAACCCGTCGCATTGCTGCAACGGGTTTGACGTACATGGAGGTACTAATGTCGATTAGAGCCATGGATGAATACTGTTAATCGACCTTCAATGAGGTCCTAGCTCGCTACGAAGTAGTATGTTTTATTCTTTTTGTTTGGGAAGCCCAACAGCTCGGTGGGTAAACCACCTCCGACCATGCAGCTCAGTGCTGATGTGGCGGGAGCGAGCTTGCCTCACGATCTTTAATAAGGTCCTGGCTCGCTACGAACTAGGATGTTTTATTCTTTTTGCTTGAGAAGCCTAATAGCTCGGCGGGTAAACCACCTCCGACCATACTGCTCTATGCTGATGTGGTGGTAGGAGCGAGTTCACCTCGCGATGTGTTGATTTTGCGAGCTCTTCTAAATCCCAAAAAGCAAAAAACTGGTGGCATTGCTGCAACGGGTTTGACGTACATGGAGGTACTAATGTCGAATAGCTCCATGGATAAATGCTGTTAATCGACCTTTAATTGGGCCCAGGCTCGCTACGAATGAGGATGTTTTACTCTCTTTGTTTGGGGAGTCCAACAGCTTGGCGGGTAAACCACCTCCGACCACGCTGGTCAGTGCTGATGTGGTGGTAGGAGCGAGTTCACCTCGCGATCTTTAATAAGGCCCTGGCTCGCTACGAAGTAGGATGTTTTATTCTTTTTGTTTGGGAAGCCCAACAGCTCGGTGGGTAAACCACCTCCGACCACGCTGGTCAGTGCTGATGCTGTGGTAGGAGCGAGTTTACCTCGCGAGGTTTTATATCTCAAATCTCTATGCCCCAAATAGCAAAAAACCCGTCGCATTGCTGCAACGGGTTTCTTTAATAAGGCCCTGACGATGTTCTACTTTCACATGGGAAGCCCACACTATCATCGACGCTGTTTTGTTTCACTTCTGAGTTCGGCATGGGGTCAGGTGGTTCCAAAACGCTATRGTCATCAGGAAATTCTGTTCATTAATGAAGTATCCTTCATTAATATAAATCTGGAAAAAGCKATTAAATTCTTYTGTCTACTTYAGTCTATTAACTTCTGTCGCTTATAAACCACTTTGGCGTTGTATGGTTAAGCCTCTCGGGTAATTAGTACGAGTTAGCTTAATGCCTCACAGCACTTCCACATCTCGCCTATCAACGTTGTAGTCTTCAACGGCCCTTCAGTTGACTYTAAGTCAAAGTGAGAACTCATCTCGAGGCCTGCTTCCCGCTTAGATGCTTTCAGCGGTTATCAGTTCCGAACGTAGCTACCGGGCAATGCAATTGGCATCACAACCCGAACACCAGCGGTTCGTCCACTCCGGTCCTCTCGTACTAGGAGCAGCCCCTCTCAATTCTCAAACGCCCACGGCAGATAGGGACCGAACTGTCTCACGACGTTCTAAACCCAGCTCGCGTACCACTTTAAATGGCGAACAGCCATACCCTTGGGACC
>NZ_JAKEVK010000336.1:0-2645 GCF_022398435.1 Pseudoalteromonas sp. Isolate6
GACGATGTTCTACTTTCACATGGGAAGCCCACACTATCATCGACGCTGTTTTGTTTCACTTCTGAGTTCGGCATGGGGTCAGGTGGTTCCAAAACGCTATGGTCATCAGGAAATCTGGGTGCAAATGTCTAATGACATCGTGCCTCGCACGAGCATTCCATTTGCGCAAGGTGAACCGATTTCGCGATACCGCTGAGGTTGGTCACCTTGTTTAATTCTTAAATCTGGAAAAAGCGATTAAATTCTTTTGTCTACTTCAGTCTATTAACTTCTGTCGCTAAACCACTTTGGCGTTGTATGGTTAAGCCTCTCGGGTAATTAGTACGAGTTAGCTTAATGCCTCACAGCACTTCCACATCTCGCCTATCAACGTTGTAGTCTTCAACGGCCCTTCAGTTGACTCTAAGTCAAAGTGAGAACTCATCTCGAGGCCTGCTTCCCGCTTAGATGCTTTCAGCGGTTATCAGTTCCGAACGTAGCTACCGGGCAATGCAATTGGCATCACAACCCGAACACCAGCGGTTCGTCCACTCCGGTCCTCTCGTACTAGGAGCAGCCCCTCTCAATTCTCAAACGCCCACGGCAGATAGGGACCGAACTGTCTCACGACGTTCTAAACCCAGCTCGCGTACCACTTTAAATGGCGAACAGCCATACCCTTGGGACCGACTTCAGCCCCAGGATGTGATGAGCCGACATCGAGGTGCCAAACACCGCCGTCGATATGAACTCTTGGGCGGTATCAGCCTGTTATCCCCGGAGTACCTTTTATCCGTTGAGCGATGGCCCTTCCATTCAGAACCACCGGATCACTATGACCTACTTTCGTACCTGCTCGACGTGTCTGTCTCGCAGTTAAGCTTGCTTCTACCATTACACTAACCGTACGATGTCCGACCGTACTTAGCAAACCTTCGTGCTCCTCCGTTACTCTTTGGGAGGAGACCGCCCCAGTCAAACTACCCACCAGGCACTGTCCTCAACCCCGGTTCAGGGGCCTAAGTTAGAACATCAACACTACAAGGGTGGTATTTCAAGGTCGGCTCCACAGAAACTAGCGTTCCTGCTTCAAAGCCTCCCACCTATCCTACACATGTAGGGTCAATGTTCAGTGCCAAGCTGTAGTAAAGGTTCACGGGGTCTTTCCGTCTAGCCGCGGGTACACAGCATCTTCACTGCGATTTCAATTTCACTGAGTCTCGGGTGGAGACAGCGTGGCCATGGTTACACCATTCGTGCAGGTCGGAACTTACCCGACAAGGAATTTCGCTACCTTAGGACCGTTATAGTTACGGCCGCCGTTTACCGGGGCTTCGATCAAGAGCTTCGCCTAAGCTAACCCCATCAATTAACCTTCCGGCACCGGGCAGGTGTCACACCGTATACGTCATCTTACGATTTTGCACAGTGCTGTGTTTTTAATAAACAGTCCCAGCCACCTGGTCACTGCGGCTCTCGTTTGCTTACAGAGCAAGTCTTTCACAAACAAGAGCGTACCTTCTCCCGAAGTTACGGTACAATTTTGCCTAGTTCCTTCACCCGAGTTCTCTCAAGCGCCTTAGTATTCTCTACCTGACCACCTGTGTCGGTTTAGGGTACGATTCAGTATGAACTGAAGCTTAGAGGCTTTTCCTGGAAGTAGGGCATCAACAACTTCACCACCTTRGTGGCTCGTCTCGACTCTCAGCCTTRGCAACCCGGATTTTCCTAAGTCACCAGCCTACAGYCTTTCACATGGACAACCAACGCCATGCTTGCCTAGCCTGCTCCGTCCCCCCATCGCATTCATACCGAGTACGGGAATATTAACCCGTTTCCCATCGACTACGCTCTTCAGCCTCGCCTTAGGGGTCGACTCACCCTACCCTGATTAACATGGGATAGGAACCCTTGGTCTTCCGGCGGAGGAGTTTTTCACTCCTCTTGTCGTTACTCATGTCAGCATTCGCACTTCTGATATGTCCAGCATGCCTCCCGGCACACCTTCAGCCACTTACAGAACGCTCCCCTACCCCGCGAATAAATTCGCAGCCGTAGCTTCGGTGGTATGTTTAGCCCCGTTACATCTTCCGCGCAGGCCGACTCGACTAGTGAGCTATTACGCTTTCTTTAAAGGGTGGCTGCTTCTAAGCCAACCTCCTAGCTGTTTTAGCCTTCCCACATCGTTTCCCACTTAACATACACTTTGGGACCTTAGCTGACGGTCTGGGTTGTTTCCCTCTCCACGACGGACGTTAGCACCCGCCGTGTGTCTCCCGGATAGTACTTTACGGTATTCGGAGTTTGCAAAGGGTTGGTAAGTCGGGATGACCCCCTAGCCTTAACAGTGCTCTACCCCCGTAAGTATTCGTCCGAGGCTCTACCTAAATAGATTTCGGGGAGAACCAGCTATCTCCCGGTTTGATTAGCCTTTCACTCCTAGCCACAGGTCATCCCCTAACTTTTCAACGTTAGTGGGTTCGGTCCTCCAGTTGATGTTACTCAACCTTCAACCTGCCCATGGCTAGATCACCGGGTTTCGGGTCTATACCCTGCAACTTAAGCGCCCAGTTAAGACTCGCTTTCGCTACGGCTCCCCTAAAYGGTTAACCTCGCTACAGAATATAAGTCGCTGACCCATTATACAAAAGGTACGCAGTCACCCA
>NZ_JAKEVK010000337.1:0-2639 GCF_022398435.1 Pseudoalteromonas sp. Isolate6
TTTTTACCCCAAATATACATTTTTCCAAACGCATCTATTGCAATGACATAGAAACTATCTACACCGTCATTTTGCATTTTTTCGAATTGAGTTCCTCTTAACCACTCAGTCAAGATATCTTGATAATCTTTTGGATTCACCATCCATAAACGGCCTTTCCCCCAACCACAAAAGCCGTATTCTTTCCAATACTCAAGTAAATTATTAGGTAAAGTACCTTGGTAATATTGGGTTTGCTCATCTGTTGGTTGAATCGCTTCTATCGCTGGGCCAAACCCACCAAAGTGATAAAAATTGTCAAAAAACTTATTCATTATTTGCACCTATGTAGGTGTATATTTAACTTACTCGGACTAAGTATAAATAATGTGTTTTGTGCCTCAATACTCATATCTGAAAGGGCCCCATTAATATTTGTATGTAGGGGGTTATCTGAGTAAATCAACCGGGACATAACCGCTATCTTCTAAAGATTCTCTTGGTATTTCTAGAACATTAGCGACTAAAGCTAATTCAAAGCACCAATAACCAATATAATAATCCGTGTACTCGAATTCGCATTCACAATTGTGATTATCATGCCAGTCCGCCAAGCCCTCTAACTTACTGTACCAATTTTGTGCAAATTGGTTGAGTAAATCAGGCTGTTGTTCACTGGGTACTGTCAAAGCGAGTGAAAGGTTTTGATARATTTCAGGGTAGTAGAGTGTGGGCGAAATAGGTCTATCRKTATCACCAAGTGCAATGGCTATATTATCAAGTAAGGTGTCTTTGCCGCGTTCGCCAATAACGTCTAGCACTTCTTGAATATGAGCTTGAGCGACATCACAGGCTTGTAAGAGTGCCAGCCACCACAAAGTGTAGATATAACGATTGATATTAGGGGAGCCGACAGCATCAATTTGCCCGCCTAGCTTTTCAAAAGCATAGCGATATATTTGATGATTTGCAGGTAACTTATCACAGTAGTGTGTCAGTTGTTTGCGATACGGCAAAATCGCTTCGGTATAGCGCTTAACATCCCCAAGGTGAGCACCGTATGAGTAGTGCGCTACCGCTCGCATAATCGCGAGCTGATATATACGCTGGGCAACATTAACTCGCTCGCTAGGTGTGGTAAAGTTACCTGCATCGAGGGCTTCTTGTGTTTCTTTGATGCCAACTTCAATGTCGACTAAGAATGCTTCGAAATAATCGTTACTTCTCCGTGTATCGCGCACCTTTATCTCCTACTGATTATCTTGCCAATGTACGAGGTCTTTGGGGTAGTATGGGTGGTCAATAAAGCTGCTATCATCAATATTGAATAATTTAACAACRAGCGCAATTTCCCAGCACCAATAGCCAATGTATGCATCTGTATCCATTAAATGATAATCAGGGCTACCCTCCAAGACATACCAAGCCTCTAGATAGGCTTTTGCAAGTGCTGGACGTTGCTCTGGACTTCCTTCAACTACTTTGTACAGCTTACCGAAACGTTTTTTGAACAGAGTATCCGCTGCTATTTCACGATTAGTGTCACCTAGGRTTATAGCAATTTTATCAAATAGTGCGTCTTGACCTTGATTACCGATAAGACTCAGCACTTTTAGGTAGTATTCTTTATCCATATTTAAACAGTAAGCGAAACTCAACCATTTAAGATGATCTTCGAGGTAATCTTCTCTTAKTTCTTCCCAGCCAATTCGYTCTACTTGCTCTTTATCTGGCAARGCGTCAGCATAGTCCTTTTGCCATTGGCGGTAGGTCAACATATTTAATAAAAGTGGCTTAAATTCTGAGAGATCATCGCCGCGAGAGTATTTCTGATGAAGAAGATAYAATGAGTCACTAACTAGCCTAAATGAACCTTTCATTTTGACTTCAGCTTCAAACTGACTATCAGGTTGGACTTTCTGTATTTTTTTTTCGATAACCTTTACTCTAAAGTTAACTCTATCATTGTAATAATCAATATCTCTCAAATTATCTCTTTGCATTTATATGTCCTAAAATCCGGTTGCTTTACCAATATTGTGGGCGTTTTTATCCAGTATATTTACTATTAGATTGCCATCCAATTTATTACGGATAAGCAATTTTATGACTCTGCCATCATTATCTTCAATGGCTTCTAGTATGTCTGCTATCTGTTCCTCGTTCAACCCAGCTTTCCTGAGCCGTTTTTCCGTTAGCCACTGATCACTCAGTTGCTTGCCTGTTTTGGTTTTTCCCAATTTACTTTTATTGTATTTCGCTTCAGTGAAAGCATAATCAGGTGGTGGATTTGGGTGCAAATAAATCCCATCTATACCAGTTTCGCCGGGCTTAAAATTACCGTCGGTTTTACCTAATGGTACAAAGCCTTTTTCCGTCATTAATTGATGGGCATTGTACTCACCCGCAGCCGCTTTTCTATGGTTTAATGATTTATGCTGCGTAAAGTCACTAGGCGCCTTACGTGATGGCGGATTAACTTTGTTAACAGGGGCACCTTTGAGATCGTTTCCTTCTGGAGCTGAAAGCTCCGGCGCTTTAGATTTCTTCGGCACATTGGTAACGCCAACCTGTGGTAACTCCCCTTGATATTCATCCAGTGCTTTATTAACTCGCTGCCCGATTTCTTGGGCGGCTTGTTGCATATGCTGGTCGATTTT
>NZ_JAKEVK010000338.1:0-2629 GCF_022398435.1 Pseudoalteromonas sp. Isolate6
GTGATTAGATTATCTACGATGTCGCGAGCGTAATCAGTCGCGGGTGTGCCTTGACGTTTGATTTTACACGCTACACCTTGTTGTTCACCTCTCACAAAAATAACGTTGTGCTCAGGCTGAATGGTGTCTCGTGTATTGTGCTCTAATATTAGAGCATCATTGAGAATGACATCAGGTGTTGCTTGCTCTGTGCTCCACGGATTAACTGGCCACTCAGGCACAACTGAGACGGTTCTGGTTGTGTCGTTAATGTCCAATATCGCACCAATACTGCTGGCTACTTTTAGCAGTGCAGCCGCTGGCGTTAATCCTCGATACGAAAACGCCCCCTCTGGGATTGGGTAATCAATCATTTTGTTGTCTAACGTCCAACCTGTGTTATCTAAAATATCAGCCATAACTCCGGCGACCGTCTTATCAGTGTCATTAACGTAATTACGCTCCCGCTGATACGGTGCAGCCAGCTCTGCAAATCTTGAGCGTATCGATGCGCTATAGCTATTATTCGCAAACCGATTGCTTGTACTGGGTTGCTCACATATCACGATGAACTCATAGCCGTTAATGACCAGCTTTAACTGTTGGCCAATCGCACGCTCCATATCTATTCTGCTGCAAAACTTGATGTTGCCCGTTGCAGCAAACTGGCCACGTTGCCATGTGCAGCTGATATTGTTGATTAAAATTTTTAAATCATCACTTAGTCGATTGCAGCTGATTGAAGGTTGCATGATGTAATATCTCTGTATCTGTGGCTCTATTGGAATTTTAGAATCGATGGGGGGAATGTCATCATCTGAGCGAATTGGCCCACCAGGTAATCCCCAGTAGCAAACCTTTTCAAACGGTGACATTCTGAGTTTAACTATGCCTATCTGCGGGCTGGCATTCAGCGCGTTTTCAAACCGCACAATTACACGGCCCTTATGAGGGTGCTTTACTCGGTAGCAAATATATGCGCGTTCACTTGGCCCGTAATATATGCAAATTGCGGTTTCATGTTGCGATGCTTCCCGCCATATTTGAATCGTTTCAAATTGCTCAATTGCACCAGTGCTCCATTTTTGGACGTATTCATACATGACGGTTGGCATTTTATTAAACCAATTAATTGATGTTTGGCTCTCACTCGTCACCGGTTGAGCATACCAGCGTTGGTTCACATCAATATGCAGGGTGTCAGCGTTAGCCCAACCCAAAGAAAGAACGGTTTCATTTGAGCCAGAATTGCCGTATTGCAGTGCAGTCAGCACCTCAAAATTTAGATTGTTCGAGTACCCTATATCCCAAAATGCAGCAACCTCTTTATCTTCAACAGGGGGTGGAGTCGTACCATTAAAATCCAATATAATTGGGCTGATACTTCTCGACCTTGGCTTATAAAATTCAATTACTATCAATTGATGGCTCTCGAACGGCAGGCTCTACATTATCAACAACCACTGCGGCGTAGGTATTGGACAGATCGATACCCAGCACAATCAAAGGCTCTGGTGACTGACAAACAAAATCAAACGAGTTGTTAGTAGCCATAGTTTGCCCAGTCTTCGTCATAGTTGAGCGGGTGATAAACTGTATCAGTTGTCGAGCACCTTCAGGGCTACTACCTTCAACACTTCCTCGGACTTCTAGAACACTGAAGTTTGTATCTAATAACAGACTGTGCTTAGTTTGATGCGGTATTACTATGCTCATAGTATCGGCCACCGAGAATTATTAAAGTATAGATAGCCGCCCTCGTGCAGAAATGTAGATGACTGCTCCCTAGATGAGTGCACGGCAAATTCTAAATCCGGAAATGTGCCAATGACCTCATTACCTGAGTACAACCCAATGTTTGTCCATACATTCCAAAGAACTTGTCTTCCAGGGTTGCGCTTGCACGAACTTGGCCATACTGAAGTAAGTACATCATTAGTCATCGTGTTTGGGTTCGTTTTGATTGGGATTTTTGTTTTTACAACAAGCGGTGTGACACCTGAACCCCTATTAGATAAAAACTGTAATTCGTCATGGTCTAGCCAATTGGGGTTTGCAGCCAAACAAATATAGAGGTCATCAAAAGTCGCGCAATTTAGTTTCCCTATTACAGAAACCATTGAGTAACTGTTGTTCAGGTCTGCTTGCAGGAGGTAAGCTGTTTCTGAATTTGCCAACAACACCCATTTATTAGAGCGCTTATCAATACTTTGATTAGAATATTTTTCTTGCGGTATGCGAATGTGCCAATCAGCATAACTATGTGATGACACAGGCGTTTCTATATCTGTCCACGCATCAATAGCGCCAAGCAAGGCGGCTGAGTCTCGTAAATAGGTGTTGCGGCCATCATCATAGATTAAATAATACCACTTGTTGCTTGCAGGGCTAATGATTAGATTACTGAAGTTGTCGCTATGTTCGTGCAATTGCCAACCAGCACTAGGTTTACCGTCGTAGCCATTAACCAAGCATTTTAATAGTAGGTTTGCTAATGCCCCTTTATTTGTTGATAGCACAGGTGCACCTACATCGTCCCACTTATACATTTTAAATGCATTAGTCTTTACTCCCTCTAAATCCAAGCGTGGATTTGTCATATTTAATTTCGGTATGCCCGGGGCTTACCGAGCGTGTCAGCATAACTGGC
>NZ_JAKEVK010000339.1:0-2625 GCF_022398435.1 Pseudoalteromonas sp. Isolate6
ACTTAATTGATTAAAAATAAAACAACAGGATTTCCTCATGCAAAGGAAAGCAAACCTTCTGGCCCGACTTCGTATCGCATATGAAACAACTAAAAAAGAACTACTAATATTTTTATTGTTGCTTGCAGTCGTTGTTGACATGCTGCCAACTGAATTATTTTTTAGGGTTGAAGTAGCTAACACTATCAAAACAGGGTTGATGTTACCTATTGCATTTATCTTGCTGGAGCTTTTGTTCAAAATATACGATGCCGTTTTGCACAATCGTAGAGAGGTAAAAATCATTAAATCCAATGACCTGTTAGGAGACATTGGTCGACTATGTGAATCAGAACGAGAAATAAACATTAAATATATCGGTGTCGCAGGAAGACATGGCTGGAGTACTGTAATTGCCAGATTTTTAGATCCAAGCTCAGAGATGTGTCTGTTGAGTAAAAAGCAAATAGTCATAGAGATAGCTTTATTAGCACCTCAACAAGTCGGCTCTATCGATGGTGGTACGGAAAGGTATTCTGTAGTTCAGTCGGTAATAAAGGAAATAGAATTTACCAAACAGAGATTGCTAGCCGAGGGAATGAAGCACGTCACGATCAAAACCTACCTTTATGAACATACTCCTAATTTTCTTGGTTTTTTAGTTAATGACAATTATTTATTCACTTCCTTAACCTATTGGGAATATGTTGGCACCGGAGAGAAGTACCTTAGAGGTGGGGGCACTGATTACATTGTTTATGATAAGAACGATGGATTCGGAGGAGCTTATTACCTCAAACGTTTTGAAAGCTGGTTTTGTCATTGCATAGAAAGTACGCATCAAGAATCATATTGCTCTGAAGAAGCAAAGCATAAAGAGGACTAGCGGTTTAACATGATAAAGGAGAACAGCCAACTGTAGCTGACGAGTGCATTGTGTCACCCTCGCGACAGGTTTAGACGCCCGTCCATAAAAATACAGGCTTACCCTAAAGAAAAAGAAACTATACAGATACTACAAACAGTTAAGTCAGCCTCACCTTCCATTTCTGGAGAAACAAGTGACACCCATCACTATTTGTACTCCAACAAGCGACTGTTAACACAAACCGCGTGTCTCATAAATACTAAAGTGTTAGGCTACAAAAGTACCCGCAACATGGACAAAAACATGGCAAACCTGAATACCTTAGAAATAAAGTCTTTTGTTCCGGCTAAAGGAATCGATGACACCCATCACTACGTTTCAGTATTAAAACTTACGTGACATTTTTAGAACACTTCAATTTGAGGTGGGTGTCAACGATTAGTCTTCAATAAAATTAGCCGCATATTGCGGCATTATATGTTAGGAGGTCAAATGAGCAAATATGGTGATGTTGCTATAGGAGCTACTCATATCGCTCAAACTGGAGTCTGTCCAGTTGAAGCTTGGAATACAGCTGCAGAAAAAGAGTTCAAGGACAGAGCTGCTTCCATTAAAAAAGGGTGTCCAAAAAACGCTTTTCTAGGTTTAGCTGAAAATGGCTTTGTCGTCGGTGTGCCCAAAGGAAGCTATACAAAATCAGTTTTAAATAAACAGTATGCTTTAAAGGCAGTTAGGCTGTTAAACGAAAATCCAGATATGCAAAATGACATCAAAAAACTTTGGATTCAGTCATGTGGCTCTGAGTCTAAAGTTCATAATAGCCAAATGGATGTTGTTGTGTCGTTGTGGTCTCGAGGGTTACTGGAGTAAGCACATGAAGTCTGGAGTCAATGACACCCAACGATTCGACTTACAACATAACGCTGCCGATAAACTTAGATTTAAAAATACCGAAATACTTCATAAGGAGTAAACAGGACCAACGCAGACACCCACAGCAGGTTATCGTTCTAGGTTGAAGCACGCCAAGATAGTCTGTATGAGCTGAGCAGGTGGTGACAAACAGATCAAAAACACAATAATTTGGGTACATAATTAAAGCTTAGACGACACCTTTGTAACATGTAAACCTGAGACGAGCGTCAGCGATTTGTCGTTCAAGAAGCTCGCTTTTAGCGAGCTTTACGTCAACAACAGAGTCTTATTATTTATTTGATGAAGAATAATCTCGTCTGTAAGGTTTAAGAAGCTTAATCCATTGAGTTAAGCTACTAGCTCTTCTGTTTACACTAGATCGGTTTAACCCTTTAACACACTTTTCCACAAACTGTTTAGATGAATATGGGTCCAGCTCTGATATAGACCTTACCCCAGCCCATTGCATCCAAGCGAAGCCAAAATCACTCGACTCAACTCTATCAGCTAAATACTCATACTGTGCATCTCTATTACATTTTTGAGCTAAAACTCGTCCTGCTGTTGTAACAGTATTGTCAGCGTTTAATAAACCTAAACATCGAGCTGCATGAGTATGGTAAAGAACTTGTCTTTGAGAACCAATACCATCAATAAATTCATGCTTTAACTCACCACCCTCAACCCTGTGCTGTATAATTACAATGACTCTGTCTAAGCAATTTGCTTGGGGTACTTTCAACGAGTCAATAATTGTTAAGGATACTTTTTCAAGTTTTTCTATGATTGGTTTTAATTTAACAGCATTTATAGAAATTGGCTTTTTAAGAACATTTGAAGTTTTAGACTTCAAAGTTAAATCT
>NZ_JAKEVK010000034.1:0-34317 GCF_022398435.1 Pseudoalteromonas sp. Isolate6
GTATTACAAGATATTACTGACTGTAATGTGCAAAAAAGCGCTTTACTCTATCCATTGCGGGCTGTAAATCATCTTTATGTGGCAAAAACACTAATCTAAAATGATCGGCACTAGGCCAGTTAAAAGCGCGTCCGTGGACAAGTAGAATTTTTTCTTCTTTGAGCAAGTCCAGCACCATGCGCTCATCATTCTTAATATTAAACCGTTTCACGTCCACTTTTGGAAACGCATAAAGTGCGCCCTTTGGCTTTACACAGCTTATCCCTTCAATATCGTTTAAACCTTTAAACGCAATATCACGCTGCTCATACAAGCGCCCACCCGGTTCAATGAGTTGGTCGATGGATTGTATGCCTCCAAGCGCTTGTTGAATGGCAAACTGTGCAGGAACATTGGCGCATAATCGCATAGAGGCGAGCATTTCTAAGCCTGTAATCAAATCCTGCATCACTGAATGCTTACCACTAATCACCATCCAACCCATGCGGATCCCGGCCGCACGATAGGTTTTTGCTAAGCCATTAAAAGTGATAACTGGTATATCATCACAAAGGCTTGCTATTGAAAAATGCTCCGCACCGTCATATAAGATCTTTTCGTAGATCTCATCACTCAGTATTAATAGCTTGTGTTCTCTGGCAACGTCAATTAATGCCTCAAGCAATGCTTTGTCATATACCGCACCGGTCGGATTGTTTGGATTGATCAGCACCAACGCTTTGGTACGACTCGTGATTTTACGCTTGATATCTTCGATATCTGGAAACCAGTCTTGCTCTTCATCACAAAGATAATGCACTGGATTACCGCCAGATAGTTTAACGGCAGCAGTCCATAACGGATAATCCGGTGCGGGGATCAACACCTCGTCACCATCATTGAGTAAAGCTTGTGCGGTCATTTGGATCAATTCACTGACACCATTGCCAATGAAGATGTTATCAACACTAATATTAGGAAAGCTTTTCTGCTGATAATATTGGTATACGGCAACTCGAGCAGAATATAATCCTTTTGAGTCACAATACCCCTGCGCAGAATATAAGTTTTTTATGATGTCTCGGTGCATATCTTCTGGCATATCAAAGCCAAATGCCGCCGGATTACCAATATTTAATTTGAGGACTTTCATGCCCTCGTCTTCCATTTTTCTTGCTTGATCCAACACTGGACCACGAATATCGTAACTCACCCCGTTTAGCTTATTACTTTTTGTTATTTGTAGCATCTATAACCCCCTCATTTTGCTCAAGCATATATCACAATGCCGTCTAAATTCTATGCTTGTGATAACTTTTTATGCTGCAAAAAAGAAACGTACAAAATGAAGTTGATAGGGTGGGACAAGTAATACCGATTTGCTTAATTAAGTGATCCGTTCTGAGACGGGAAAGTTCTAGCGATAACCAAACAAAAATTTTGCTATTTGTTTGTTTTCATTGAGAAATTTTTAACGCAGTTGATGTCAGAATTGCTCCTTCAGATTAAGCAAGTACTAAGATAAGTTGGTCTATTCACAACACTAGGTTAAAAAAGGCCGTATACACGACCTCATTCTTTACATTTTGGATTACGTTAATTTTAAGAATGTACTTCCAGCCACTGCTGTAATTTAGCTTTTGAACCTGCAACTTGCGCTGCTAGCTTCGCAATTGAGTCATCGACAATGTCCGCCTCGCCATGAATTAGGGCGTGCTCAATCGCCTTTGCCAATTCACTCAAACTAGCAGCCCCAAATTGAGCAGCATTAGATTTCAAACTGTGAGCATGACGAATAGCAGCTTCTTGATCCTGATTCAAGTTCAGCATCAACTCCGATTCTAACCGCTCGAATTCCGAACAACAAAAATGAACCGTATCTTCGAATTGCTCGCCCAGTAACATTTGCATGTTCTCTAAGGCACTTTCATCTATCACGATGCTCATAATTTTCCTTAAGTTTAATATTCTATTACTTATGCTAGCCAAATCTGGTTTCTTGTGCAAAGTAAATACAGGCAAGATATGATAAAATGTGACTTAAATTAAAAAATGCCTCATCAATCATGAAACGTAATACCTGTCCAGTCTGTCGATTTCCCACAAACACTTGCGTTTGCAGCTATATTGGAAACACAATATCAAATACAACCCAAGTTATTATCATGCAGCACCCAAGCGAAGTAAAAGTTGCCAAAAATACGGCAAAGCTACTCGCCTTGCAGTTAGATAGGTTTACGCTTTATGTTGGAGAAAATACCGCTGATTTTGAGGAATTAATTAACTTCTGCCGCTTAAATCACGTCGCTGTGCTATACCCAAGCAGCCATGCCAAAACCCTAACTACAGAATATAACTTCGATCAAACGCTTGATGCTATCATCTTATTGGATGGTACGTGGAAGAAAGCCACTAAGCTTTATAATCTCAACCCGTGGCTAAGCCAGTTGCCCAGTTTTCAGTTCGATTCGGTAAATGCGAGTGAATATACTATTCGTAAATCTAAACATGAATACAGTTTATCAACACTTGAAGCGGCAGCTCAATTTCTCGAGATTGTAGATCAATGCGAAACTGCGGATCTCTATAAACTTCAAGCAGGCATGGTGAAAGAACAGATGAAGCTCATGCCTGATGATGTTAAGGCTAGGTATTGAAGGAAGAAAATGCCAAGCTCTAGACTACAGCGTGGATATGCTCGCCACGGACCCGATTATCGATTCGGCGATCAAGTGGATTTTAGTGAAATCAAGCAGACCTTTGGCTTTAAAACCATGACCATTGGTAATTGGGTTACGCCCGAAGAAACCCGTTTATCCGCCAATTTAATTTATGATGCTCTTGCAGATCTAGCCCAAATATTACAGGTACCACCTGAAGTCATAGGCCTTCGGGGAACACTTCACTTTGCCTTTGGTACAGGCGGTCAACAAGGTGTTCAAGCGCATTATGCCGCAAATACCAGAACACTCGCTTTGGCAAAAAATGCCGGTGGTGGTGCACTCGCCCATGAATGGTGGCATGCTTTTGACCACTATATTTGCCAGCATTTAATAACACAGCCAAAGAAACCTTTTGCATCATCTGCTTGGCTACTTTCTACTGAGACCGTACGACACCCATTGAACAATGCCTTAGCAACTTTCTTTGCGCATACCTTTTTAGATGAACAACATCAAAAGCCAAATCGGTTTTTTCATACCGCTAAGATTGCTGATAGTGCAAATAGACAAATTTATTACGCACTACCCGAGGAATTAACCGCTCGAATGTTCGAGGCCATTATTGCCTATCACAGCGATATATCAAATTCATTCTTGGCCGCAGGAATTAAAAATTCTGAGCAAGAAAAGCTGGGAATTTACCCGACGAGTGAACATAGAACACGCTGCGCTAAGGCCATTTTTAACTACTTCAGCGAACTAGGAAAGATTTTATATCGCCGGCATAGGTGACTTTACTTAGCCAACTCTTAAATTCGTTAAACGGTAACGGACGTGAAATAAAATAGCCCTGTGCAAAGTCGCAGCCATAGGCCTGTAAACGAATATAGCTATTGATATCTTCAACCCCTTCAGCCACCACTTTTGATCCTAAACTGTGTGCCATATCACAAGTTGCCTTACAAATACTTTGATTACTTTTGGATGTCTCAATATCCATCACAAAGCTTTTATCAATTTTAAGCTCATCAAATCCAAGCTTACTCAGGTATGCAAGTGAGGAATATCCAGTACCAAAGTCGTCTATCGCTACTTTTACGCCGATTGAACGGTAGTCATTTAACACCCCTTTAAGCTCGGCTTCATTTCCTATTGTTACAGATTCTGTGATCTCTATCATAATCTGTGAAGGTGCTAACGAAAGCTCATTGATAAGTGTAATGAGCTGTACCGACAACTCTCTTCGACTTAAATCACGACCAGATACATTTATCGAAATAACGTGTTCAGGTAATAGCTTTGTTATCTCGGCTTGATAACGCAGTGCATGCTCGATCACCCACTCCGTGATTTCGTAAATTTGCCCTGAAGACTCGGCGATAGGAATAAATTCGTCAGGTGGAATGTAACCAAGTTCAGGATGGAGCCACCGTAGTAACACTTCCGAGCCGAACACCCTCCCGGTCCCAAGGTCAACCTGTGGCTGAAAAAACAAACTAAACTGCTCATGTGCTATCGCACTTTTGAGAAATGAGGTGAGCTTTAAATGTCGTTCAGTGGAAATAGAACTTTCAACGTCAAATAAATGCCAGCGTTGACCATTATGCGATTTAGTATTCAGTGCCTGCAGTGCGCGCTGGATCAGCTTTTCAGTAGATTTTGCGTGCATTGGATAATTCGCCACACCTACTTCTAAACTATCTACTATTTGCGTGCCCTTATAGCCAATTCCTTCTTCAAAAACGGAAGATAAAATACATACATATTGCTCAACTTGACTGACTTCAATTTTACCGTCAAGCACGATGGCAAACACTTGATCTTCGAGACGATAAATTGGTGTTTCTCCTTTATTTGCAACTGCAGCGCTACCATAAGTATTGATCTGTTCGGAAACCTCTTTAAATAGCTTATTGATGTGCTGATTTGCAAAAGTTAAACCAAAGCTCAACCTTATTGATGGTAGGATAAGTGGTTTAAAGAGCACTAGGGTATGCGCTTTATTTTGCTCCTCAAGCTTAGCGAGTGAGCCAAACAGGGCGAATTTATTGGGCAGTGCAGTCTCTTTATCATACTCAGCATAATGAATATACATGCGCCGCTTTTCTGCATCATGCCAAACCACAAACAGGAGTAACAACATTAAATGCAGGCTGATCAATACATAGTTTACGGCTGATATTTGCTCACTTGGCTGTATCAATTGACTTCCTGCAAAGCCAATTAATACCGCCACCATGGGAGACCAAATTGCGCAGCAGAAATAGACTTCTTTGCGACTGTCTTTATCTTGGCTTACCAGAATCATTATAATTAACGCGATTGCCCCGATAACCATAATTGATTGCAAAGCAAGCGGTAAATCCACTTTTGCAAATGCAACGACAATACCGCTTAATAAATAAACATGGGCAGTCGTCTTGATGATTAGCTTCGTCTTTCGTTCAAGCCTATTTTTAGTGAGGAAGTGATGAAAAAACAAAAGGGTGAAGCCAAGTGAAAAACACACAAAGCTGCCACTGTAATGTAGAAAATGAATACTATTTTGGTAGCTAAAAAAGATATCCGCAAGTCCTTTATGAGCTACGTACAAGCAGGCTAATGACAGCAAATAGCCACTAACCGAAAGCAGACTTAGGCGCTTCGAAATAACACCGGTACTGAGCATAAAGATACTCAGTAAAAATATCACCCCAAGAAATAGCCCAGTTAAAAATAAATGAGCATTGGTATTTTTGATATACACTTCATAGGGTTCAATGCTCACTCGCGACACGGCAACATAAGGTGATTGAACTTTAACGATTAACGGCTCAACATGGCTAGTGGTATCAATCACCAAATGGGGTGAAAAATGTCTCAATGATGTATGGTTATTACTATTGGAAATTTGAATTAATTTTCCAGTAGAGTCAGTGGTAAAAAACTCAACACTGCCCATAGATGGACGTGAAACTGTTAGCACTTGGCCTGACGAATCAGCATAAATAAGATTCGTGACTCGAAGCCAAACAGCCACCCCCTTCGGAATAATTACAGCCTCTTGCGATTCACTAAATTGGGCTTCGGCAAAGTCACCGTAACCTACCGAAACTAGTGGTCTTGCTTCTATATTTTTTGCAGCCAACTGCGTTTCAGCAGAAGCCGACATCGCAAAAGTACAGCTCACAATTATCATAAACATCAACGTGACATACCTAGCAGTGCTAAGCCACATACCCATTCTCCTTGAGTCACTTTGACGGTGATTTATTAGCCTATTCATTATCCAAAGAACCAAGCGTTATCATTCAGAAAAACACTAACCCTCACGGTTATTAATTAAATTCCATTGAAAATCAGTAGGCTACGTCATTCTCGCGCCAACACGTATTCACTTTGTCTTCTGTAGCCATTTACATGATGTATCGTTCGACAACATAAAAACGTATTGTTGTAAGTATGGTTTGGATCAAAGCAAATGCAAAAATATTATTGAATTTAAATCGTTATGACTGATTTGGTGTGAGCTCAAAAATGTAAAGGTGGTGTGCCGTTATAGGAGGTCTAATATTTAATTTTAAGATTGGAATAACAACTTGTTCTCTAGCCGTTGTTATTCCAAACATAAGGGTCAAATTTGCTTATAGTAGGCTAACGACTAGCGCGCCAATCCATCCGCCAAAGTATTCCATTAACTGTCGTCACTAATACGTGAAGCAACCGCACTAGTTTGATCCTTATATTTGGCGTCTTTGCGCTCGTTATAAGGAAATTGCGCGGCACTGGTCATCGTTTCAAAACTCATCGCACCTATTTTCATATTTGGCCTAAGTGCCAAAGGTAACTTACCGGAGTTGTAAAACTCCAATACGATGTTTCCAGACCAACCGGGATCGATACGATGCGCAGTAACATGAACCATTAAACCAAGTCTTGCCAGCGACGAGCGGCCATCTAACCAACCAACAAGGTCGGCAGGTAGCGTTACCTTTTCATACGTCATTGCCAGCGCAAGCTCACCAGGGTGCAAGAAAAACGCTTGGCCATCTTCTAACACAATTTCGTCACTCATGATGGATTCCATCGCGGCATTGATCTGATCTTTAGGACCACTGAGATCAACGTAAGGCGCGGCATGGTCCTGAAACACTCTGAACTTGTTACCCAGTCTTAAATCCACGGTAACGCCTGAAATCATATCAGGCTTTGGGGTCGGTTCGATGATTATGCGTTGTTGTTCGATCGCTTCTCGAATATGGGTATCCGATAATCTCATTCTTAGTCTTCCGTCATCACAATCTCAACACCCGATGTTGAGTCTGATTGGTAATATAACATACTGGCAACCAGTTGGGCACAATCAACATAGTGATCTGCTATACCATGATTGTCAGTCTTACTTTCTGAACTAGGCTCACGGGTCGCGGCAATGATATCTTCGCCCTGCTCTGTTGCTGTTCTAATTTGGTCGTTAAGCGGTACTTCCGCAAGTAAAGGCACACCATAGCGACTCGCCAACGTGGTGCCACCAGAGTGACCAAAAATATGGTTGCGGCTACCACATTGCGCACAATTGAAGTAACTCATATTTTCGACCAAACCTAAAATGGGGAGCTGCACTTTTTCAAACATCGCGATGCCCTTCTGTGCATCTGCAAGCGCCAATGTTTGAGGAGTGGTGACAATCACCGCGCCACTGGCTGGCACTTTTTGCGTCATAGTGAGTTGGATATCTCCTGTGCCTGGTGGCATATCAACAATCAGATAATCCAGCTCGCCCCAATCCGTTTCATTTAACAATTGAGTAAGCGCTTGAGAAGCCATTGGTCCGCGCCAAACAGTGGCGTCTTCTGCAGGGACTAAAAAGCCAATAGACATGGCTTTAATGCCCGACTTTTCAATTGGTAGTAAGGTTTTATCATCTTTCGCCTGAGGTTTTTCATCCTCAAGAGCCAGTAAACTAGGTAGCGAAGGGCCATAAATATCAGCATCTAGCACACCGACTTTCGCGCCTTGAGCACGTAGCGCATACGCCAAATTAATCGCAGTGGTAGACTTACCCACTCCGCCCTTACCTGAGGCAACAAGAATAATATGTTTAATGGCTTTAAATTTTGGTCTGCCGACAACGACGACTTTCGATGTCACCTCAACGGGCTTGCCTAAGTGTTGCTGTAGATAACTAGCAACATCTTGGTCGCATTGGATGGCAAATGGGAAATTAATTTGTACTTGAATTTGCGCCTTTGATTCTTGTGTTTTGATCACCCAGTTTGCATCAATGCCCACTGGTAATGCGGCACTACGATAACCATTTAAAAGCTCAATGATTGCCTGTTTGGTGTTTTTTCCCTTGGCAAACCATTTTTCCAGTCCAAACATACAAATTAAACTCCTCTGGGTGATGAAAATAGCCACGGAATTATGTAACATTCAACTCATTAAAACCAGTCAATTCGCGGTTCATGGTCTGAACTAAGGTGAGTCACTAAGCACACTTGTCCATTCAAGTGTTAACTCGGTGAATAATCAACCAATTCAACACCATCAATTAGAAAGATCGCGCTAAATTCATGGAATCGTTATGACGAAGAGAAAAATTCTCATTACCAGTGCATTACCATATGCAAATGGCCCCACACACTTAGGCCACTTGCTGGAATATATTCAAACCGATATTTGGGCTCGCTTCCAAAAGCTACAAGGCCATGAAGCCTATTATGTATGTGCGGACGATGCGCACGGCACACCAATCATGCTAAATGCACAGAAGCAAGGTATCACGCCTGAAGAAATGGTTAAGCAGGTAAGTATTGAGCGTCAGCGTGACTTTGCAGACTTCAATATCAAGTTTGATAACTATCACAGCACACACAGTGACGAAAACCGTGAACTAAGCGAGCTAATCTACACTCGTTTAGACGAAAAAGGCTATATCAAAAAGCGCACGATTTCACAGTTATTTGACCCAGAGAAAGGCATTTTCCTACCAGATCGTTTTGTTACTGGCACTTGCCCGACTTGTAAGTCTGAAGATCAAAATGGCGACAGCTGTGATGCCTGCGGTGCAACCTACAGCCCAACAGAATTAATTGAGCCAAAATCAGTGATGTCTGGTGCGACACCCATCTTGAAAGACTCAGAGCATTACTTCTTTGACTTACCAGCGTTTGAAGACATGCTAAAAACATGGCTACGCTCAGGTAGTCTGCAATCTGAAATGGCGAACAAGCTAGACGAATGGTTTGCAGACGGCTTGCAGCAATGGGATATCAGCCGTGACGCCCCCTATTTTGGTTTTGAAATACCAGGCGCGCCTGGCAAGTATTTCTATGTTTGGTTGGATGCACCAATCGGCTACATGGCAAGCTTCAAAAACCTTTGCGAGAAACAAGGCCTAAACTTTGACGAGTTTTGGGGTGAAGGATCTGACGCCGAGCTTTATCACTTTATCGGCAAAGACATCATCTACTTCCACAGCCTATTTTGGCCTGCGATGCTTGATGGCGCTAATTTCCGTAAACCAAATAACGTATTCGCTCACGGTTTTGTCACCGTGAATGGCGCTAAGATGTCTAAATCAAAAGGCACTTTTGTAAAGGCTCGTACTTATCTAGAGCATTTAGACCCTGAATATCTACGTTATTACTATGCAGCTAAACTAAACAGCGGCGTTACGGATTTAGATCTAAACTTAGAAGATTTCGCGGCACGCGTAAACTCAGACTTAGTGGGCAAAGTGGTAAACATCGCAAGTCGGTGTGCAGGCTTTATTACTAAGAAATTTGACGGCAAGCTAAGCGGCTCTGTTATGGACGAAGCACTATTAACTAGCTTTGTTGCTGCAAAGGATTCAATCGCGACACATTTTGAAAACCGCGAATACAGCCGCGCAGTGCGTGAGATCATGACCCTTGCTGACAAAGCAAACCAGTTTATTGATGCCGAAGCGCCTTGGGTGCTTGCAAAGAATGAAGAGACGCTTGAGCGTGCACATCAAGTGTGCTCTATGGGTCTTAACCTATTCCGCGTACTACTGACTTATTTAAAGCCTATCCTTCCAGGTATGGCGAAAAATGTAGAAGCTTTCTTAAATACCGAGCTTACTTGGGAAAGTGTTAACAACGCTCTTGTTAATCATGAAATCAATAAATTTAAAGCGCTAATGCAGCGTGTTGAGCTTGATAAAGTGAATGCGATGATCGAGTCGTCTAAAGAAAGCCTTGAAAAGAAAGTAGGTGGTCAATCTGTAGCAGCAGATCCGAATAGCCCGCTTGCCAAAGAGCCAATCTCTGCGGAAATCGAATTCGATGATTTTGCCAAAGTTGATCTGCGTGTCGCAAAAATTGCTAACGCAGAGCATGTTGAAGGTGCAGATAAACTGCTTAAACTTACGCTTGATTTAGGTGGTGAAACGCGCCAGGTATTTGCTGGCATTAAATCGGCTTATTCACCTGAAGATCTTATCGGCAAGTTAACAGTAATGGTTGCAAACCTAAAACCTCGTAAGATGCGTTTTGGCATGTCGGAAGGCATGGTATTGGCCGCTGGCCCCGGTGGTAAAGAGATTTACATCTTAAATCCAGACGAGGGCTCACAGCCTGGCATGCGAGTGATGTAATCACCCTAATACTTGTATACAAATAAAGGCTTCTATTTAGAAGCCTTTATTTTTGCTCAGATCAAACCTTCGCGCCAAATTTCATTATCGAAAATTAACCAAGCCGCGACCAGATACAAACAGCCGCCGTAAAACCGATTCAACCATTTATTATAATTTGGGTCATTCGACACTCGCGCCAACAAATCACCAGCTTTAATCCACACCAAATGCACCGAAATATTAAGTATCGCAAGCCACAACACCAGAATTAAATTGCCCAACGCGCCGAAGGTCTCATTTGCTTGCTCACTAAAAAGCGTAAACATAATAAAGACTAATACCCATCCTTTGCTATTCAATATTTGCAGCAACGCTCCATCTATAAAACCTAATTTTTTGCTATCATTTGCTGGGGTGTTTTTAGTCGCGGCAAAAAATTTCGTTGCCAGATATATGAGGTAAATTGCACCTATCAATTGCATAATATTCAAAGCCATGGGGTGAGACTCAACGACTTTGCCAAGACCATACCCCACCAGCAGCGACTTTAGAATATACACTACGTCAACTCCGGCCAAGAGTCCTAATGACCGCCTCACTCCGACATTCGCACCTGATGCGGCAAATACGATATTTGCAGGTCCAGGACTAAAAACTAACGGGAACATGGCACTAAACCAAATGATAAACAAACTCATGGTTGAAACTTCTCCTTTGTGAAAGCACACAAAGTACAGAAATCGCAAGGCATGTTCTTGTACAAAATTGAAATTAAGCCAAAGGCCTAGATATCAGCACCTGTAATTAGACGGTGATACCCCATATGCCCGCTTGAAGTTACGACTAAAATGGCTTTGATCATAAAAGCCACAGGTTAGCGCCGTGTCCACACACGTCATGCCCTTAGCAAGCAGCAGCTTGGCCTTTTGGATTTTAATTTGCAGGAGGAATTGGTGTGGAGTCAGGCCAAATGCAGAATTAAAACCTTTAATTAATTGAAACCGAGTGCTGTCCGTTAAACACTCTAACTCATCGAGTGAAATATTTTCTTGCCAGTTATCAAAAAGGTAATCTCTTGCACGAAACACGCTGTGAGTATCAATAAAAGCAGTGTTTTCAGGGTTTGTCACTGAGCCATACTGAGTAAACACCTTTTCTAAGGTCATCAGCAACAACGACTCTTTTGTCAGTGTGAAACTGGCTTGCTCCATGGCTTGATGAAGCTGCAATAAACCTAAAAATAGACGATTATCATCAATGATGGTGCGAGTAACAACGGGCGCTAAGTGCACACTCATATTATCAAAAAGTCGCTGTAGAAATGCGAGATCAAAGTAAAACATTCGATAGCGCCATCCACTTGGCACACCTGGGAATCCGGTGTGCACTTCAGAAGGGTTGATAGCAACAACGTGGTGTTTAGGCACAATCAACTTTTGCCCGCCATAGAGAATACCTTCAGCACCCTCTTCTATCACGCCAATAGCCAATTCATCATGCCAATGTTTGGCAAACTCAAATTTAGTATATTGCGCTGATAAAAGCTCGATACCCTCAACAGACTTGTCTTTCCAGATTTTAGACTTTTCCACGTGTAACTCTACTACTTTAGATTACCTTTTTTAGTCACCTTTGATTACTCTACTTCTCGCTCGCGATAACTTTTCCAGCTAATCCCAGCAGCAATACGCCCGAGATACCTTCAAGGGCACGAGAGTACCGCTTAGCATTAGGACGATTGAATAGCCAGCTTCCGGCTACCGCGTAAATCAAGTTACAAAGTGTCGCCAGGGCACTAAACAACATGCCGAGCATTAAAATTTGCAGCGAAGTGGAATGTGCTGAAAGGTCAACAAATTGTGGTAAAAAGGATAAGAAAAACAAAGCCACTTTAGGGTTTAAAACACTTACCAATACCCCCTGCATAAAGACATTGCCTGTTGCAACCTCGGTTTGTTTTAACTGAAGTTGACTATCGCCACGCCACATCGATAATAACGACTGAATCCCTAAATAAACTAGGTAAGCAGCGCCAAGCCACTTCACCACAGTAAACGCAAAGGCTGAGCTTAAAATAATTGCTGATAATCCTAAACAAGCGGCAATAGTATGAATGAAGTAACCAGTGCCTAAGCCTAATGCAGCCTTTAACCCTGCAGACATTTTACCCTTCATTGTATTGGACACAATATAGATCACATCGGGGCCTGGAATGAGGTTAATCGCGAGACACGCCACCGCAAACACAGCCAAAGATTGCAAGTCCATCAAAATTTTCCTTTTAAAACAAAACTTCGTCGTAAGTTATCAGTACCGACGAATTTGTACAACTAATCTAGCTGCGCTCATGCTTTTGACATTGAAATTTTTGCCAGTGCTTATCTTTTTACTACGCTGTTGCCATAATTTCTCATTAGCTCAACTAGGTTTAGTTTATCTTTTAAGTTTATTTTTCCGGCAATCTGACTGGTATTTATGAAAGCTAAGTTACCCCACATCCTTGTTGAGCAACACAAAAGAAGTGCTAATCAAGCGCTGTCCTTTGGGTTCACCTGGGTGCGCTTTGTTCATTGTTTCTCAACTTTTGCTTAGTTAGATTGCTAACCGGCAAGTCAAGCGTTGCCCCCCCTCAAGAGAACAAAAATCAAACAGCAAAGTTGAATAACCCCTAACAATTCTCCGCTTGGCTATACCAGAGGTCATTCGATTATACCGAGGATTCTACTCTCGAGTTTCTATCAGCTATTCACACTCATCTGTAAAATAAAACCAATATGATTAAGAATAGTGTCGTCATGATGTCTTCTGTTCAGCAATTTGAGAGAGAAACACGTTAAAGATGGCTTGTTGATGTTCACCAAGCGCTTGCCAATGCTGAGTGTTTTTGCTCTCAATACCCAGCAATGGTTGTATTACGGGCGGTACTAAAAATGGAAATGAAGATAGACTAAGGCAGGTTAACAATAACCACTCAACACGAATAGGTTTCGATGGCACGAGTTGCCTAAACGCCGAATTCAATATTTTTACTCCAACTTCCACATGCTCCAAGAAGATCCGTCTAATGATCTCATGCTCCTTAGAATGAGTATCGTGTAACGCAATCAAAATGATCTTCGGAAGTGTTGGGTAAGTGCTCATCACTTGGTAATAGTTCTCAACAAACTGAGTCAATATAATCGGCGACACATCTTGTAGCTGTGACACCTTAACTTCCTCAAGTAAACCTAGTAAAGGAGCTGCAACTTCACGAAATACCGCTTCAAACAAACCCGCCTTATCGCTAAAATAATATTTTATTAAAGCGACGTTCACGTCAGCCTGCTCAGCTATTGCTCTCGTAGTGACGCGATTATAACCTTTTCTAATAAATAAGTTTTTTCCCGCTGTCACCAGTTTATCCCTCGGTGTCTCCGCAATCTCTACTAACTCTTCAGTCATATTTTTACTCCTTTAATCGCATGATTAATCATACTAGAGTAAAAGTAGATATTTCACGACCCATTTCGTTAATCAAAAGTAACAAAGTGATTAATTACTCTTCCAAATCAAATTTCTGCCGTTTATTGAAATATAGAGCCGGCCATACTGGACTTCACCTTAGAAGTTTATTGTAGCGTTTGTATTGCTGAGCAAGATTATTATGGCACGCTTACATTTGAAACCGACCTTCGTCGGCTTTTAAGTAACATATCAAACTGGGTTTAGTGCAGTTTCATTTTTGGCCGTACCACTCTAAGCACCTTTTCGCTTATCCATAGTGCAAAAGTTTTTGCGATACCATGGATTGCGCGCTGATGCATTCTATACAACGAGATGTACATGAATCGCGCTATCTTACCTTCAATAAAAAAGCTATTGCTGGTTAGGTTTCCCATTAAACTCCCAACGGTGCTATAACGAGATAAATTCACTAAAGAGCCGTGGTCACTATAGGTAAACTCGTGCAAAGATTGATTTTTTAATGCTGCGATTAGATTTTTCTCTACACATTGCGCCATTTGATGGGCGGACTGAGCACGCGGCGGCACTTGAGTACCATCCGCTTGGGTAAATGCGCAGCAATCACCGATGACATAAATATGCTCATCTACACTGCTTTGTAAGTATTGATTTACCTTAATTTGATTATTGCGAGTAAGCTCGAACAGCCCAATCTCTTTAATAAAGTCAGGTGCTTTTACCCCCGCAGCCCACACTTTGATGTCTGCCTTTAGCTGCTCATCTTCTTTAGTAATAAAACTGTCTTCAGTTGCCTGCTTTACTTGGGTACCTTCTCGCACCGTGACACCGAGCTTCACAAGCTCCTGTTTAGCTGAATTGGCAATACGCTCAGGGAGTGCTGGTAATATTCGAGGACCTGCTTCTATTAAATCGATACGAAGGCGTTTGGCAGTCATTTTATTCAGCCCGTACATTTTCAACATGTCAGACACATGATACAGCTCAGCAGAAAGCTCAACGCCTGTAGCACCACCACCAACAATGCCAATAGTTAACGAATGCTTCTGATCATCGTCTTGATGTAAGCGTGTAAAGTTATCGAGAAGTGCATGCTGAAATCGCTCAGCTTGCTGATTTGAATCGAGAAAGAAGCAGTGCTCCTTGACCCCTGGAGTATTAAAATCATTGCTAATACTACCAATAGCAAGCACTAAATAGTCATAGTTGACTTGTCGCTCTGGGAGAATACGATGACCGAGTTCGTCTCTTAGCTCGCTCAGCGTGATGGTGTTATTGATTGAGTCTACGTGGCTAAAACTGCCGAGTTGAAACTGATAATAATGCTTTGCCGCATGAGCAGAATAAACCACACCATCTAAGTCAGCGTCAATAGATCCTGTCGCGACTTCATGGAGCAGCGGTTTCCAAATATGGCTACGATTTTTATCAATTAATAAGATTTCTGCTTGGCGCTTTTTCCCGAGTTTATGTCCTAGCTGTGTAGCCAACTCTAAACCACCAGCACCACCACCGACTATCACGATTTTAGGAAGTTGCGTATTCATCATGTTGCCCTTAAAAGTATAATACTTAAGTACTCTAGGGTCTTAGAAAAGCACTTAGGTATTTCAAATCCATCATGAAATACCTTGTCTGGCAACGCTTGCTATTGTGCGCCTTTTTTGCTCGTTTGTCAGCGGATAATGCCAAAATTAATCGCCAGTTCCTCAAAGGTCAGGACGTAGTTGTTAAAAAAAGCATTAGCTGCTGAGCATTTGGTTATTGCTTCTCTACTTTGCCGTCTTTCATCACAAAAGTGACATTTTCCATCACGCCAATGTCTTTGAGCGGATTGCCTTTAACCGCAATAATATCAGCAAGTTTCCCCGTCTCAAGCGAGCCTAATAGTGTGTTTTGCTTGAGTAACGTCGCCGAGTTAATAGTAGCGGCCTGCAAAGCCTGTAGCTCAGTCATGCCAAACTTCACCATGCGGCTAAACTGCTTACCATTGTCACCGTGAGGATAAACGCCAGCGTCAGAGCCAAACACCATATTCACGCCTGCTTTTACCGCTTTTGTAAAACTAGCACGCTGAGTAGCCCCAACTTTACGTTCTTTATCTAAGCTCTCTGCTAAAATTCCTGCTTTTTCGCCCTCGCCTAGAATATATTCAGTGTTGTAGATATCCATAGAGAAGTACGTGCCTTTATCTTTGGCCAGCTGAATGGCTTCATCATCAACAAAACTGACATGCTCAACCGAGTTCACTCCTGCTTTAATTGCGGACTTGATACCGTCTGTACCATGCGCGTGGGCTGCAACCGTTAAGCCGCGTAGGTGCGCTTCGGTTACAATCGCCGTCATTTCCTCTTGAGAATATTGCTGAGCCCCCACTTTAGTGCCTTTAGATAGTACGCCACCCGTTGCACAGAACTTGATTAAGTTAGCGCCATATTTAATATTTTCACGTACCTTTTGCCTTACCGCCCAGGGACCATCTGCAACCCCTTCTGAAAAGACTTTATGCTCATGGGTTAGGAGGTTATTGTCACAATGGCCGCCAGTGATCCCAAGTGAAGGGCCTGCTGCATTTACACGTGGGCCTGATACATCACCATCAATAATGGCATCTCGCAGCGCAATGTCAGCATAGCCAGCAGCACCGAGGTTACGAACAGACGTAAAGCCCGCATCTAGCGTGCGCTTGGCGTTTCTAACGCCAGTAATTGCCGCTCGAGGTGCGGTACGTTGCAACCTTTTGTAGCCATGAACATGAGCATCTGAAGTTAAGTGGACATGCATATCAAATAGACCGGGTAATAATGTGTGACCGCTTAGGTCTATCACCTCTGCGCCTTTTGGATAGGCTTTACGATTTGATTTTCCGACTGAAATAATTTTATTGTCTTCAACGACCACAGTGGCAGGTGAGATAAGCTTGCCTGACACCACATCAATCGCAGAGTCGGCATTTAAAACATACGTTTGTGCATGCACACTACTTGAAACAAAGAGGGCCGCGCTCATCCATATTTTTTTATTCATGTTACTTCCTCATTTTTTGCTTGAGTGTAGAGAGAATATGGCTTGCAAACAAACCGATCGCGACCAATAACTGTTCCCATTTCAATAGTGGTATGTTTTTCTGTCTATTATCACTTTGTTGAACCAGAATAATGCAATGGCAGTTATAAGCGCGATAGCGGCAAATAGCCCCCACATTAACTCAGGTGCCGCCATTTCTTGTACTAACACTTTATAGCTCCAACCAGATAAAAATCCAGCAAATAAGAAGCCCAGCGCCATAGAAACAAAGTAGTATCCCATATACAACGCAGCTTGAGATTGAGGCGCGATACTCGCGACATACTCTTGGCTTTTAGGAGAGGCAAGCATTTCACCAAGCGCGATAAGCAATATGACAGTGACAATGAGCTGACCGCTTAACCAGTCGCTATCGCTAAGTAATGCGGTAAACGCAACCGCCATCACCAGTAAGCCTGTGACTAACACATAAAATGGTCTAAATCGCTGACAGAGAAAGCTCACCAAAATTTGTGCGACCACGATCGCTGCAAAGTCTAAGTTGATGAGATACTCAGGATTGATTTGACGATATTGTACGAGTTGCTTAGCAAGGGCTTGCGCTTGGTGCTGTGAAAGAGCCTGTCCATTATCATGAAGCGCATTTAGCGTTTGTAGTATCAACTGTATTTGCTCATGGGGGACATTCACTTTGAGGTGAACCCATTCCAGCCTAATGGTTTCAATGGATACTGTGCCACTTTCCTTAAGCTCATTGAACAGCGTAAAAATAGCAGCAGTTAACTTATCAATATCAACATGCGCTAAAAACGCGACGCCAGAATCGCCAAACCACGCCAATATATCTCGGGTATCTGCATAATCACGGATATACACAGGTAAAGTATAAAACAGCTGATTATACACAGTCCAAAAGCCTGCAAGGATCAGCAAATATAACGCAAACGGCAGGTTACTCACCTTCATCGGTTGTTGCCACCATGCTTTAGTCGGCGCTCGATTTATGAGTACTCTGTCCCACACCCAGTTAGCTACTAACCAGATTGCAATCCAAGTAAACGCCTGACTGTAGTCAGAAAACCCAACGCCTGCCGACATCAATAGCGCCAGTGCGACAAACAGCGCAAGTGCTAAACGTGTATTACCCAGCACCGACTGTGCCGTTTTTAATACTTGAGTAGGAGGTTGCTTGGTTTTAGGTAATGTTTGCGGGTCTTTGTAAAATAACATCAAGGGGATAAAGTTTATGGCAATCCAAATCGCCGACATCATAAATACCGCATCCCAGCTAATAGCGCGCATATACCCCGCAACCAAAGGACCTAAAAACCCACCAATATTCACCATGGTATAAAAGATCCCAAATCCAAGGCCACGATTACCATCGTTTGTACTGTGGCTGACGGTGCCAACAACCACAGGTTTAAAGCAAGCAGCACCCAGGGCAACAAAGCTCAGCGCAGCAAAAAACGGCCAAAAACTCTGTGCCTGTCCCAGTAAATAATAACTTGGTGTCATCACCAAAAATGCAAAAAAGAACATCTTTTTATACCCGACGCGATCTCCCAGCGCACCAGTTACAACAGGCAAAAGATATAAAAAGAAGGGAATAATCCCCTGCACGGCGCCACGCTCTATATCAGTAAAGCCAATACCACCTTGTGATTTTGGGGTTGTCATATAAATTGATGACACAGCGAAAAAGCCATACCAAGCGAGCCGTTCGAATATTTCCATGATATTCGCGATGTAAAAAGTTCGACCAAACCCAGAAGACGACTTTGACCGATTTGCTTCATTGGGATCTGGCTCACACCACTGCTGCTGATTTTGCATAATGACAATACCTGTTATCTTTGTTATTTTATATTGCATACAATATACACAAATAATAACGAGAGAAAAGTATCATGTCTTTATTTTATCTATTCCATACCTTTTATTGGCGAATACCCTCTATCCAAAAGCCCCGGCTAGTATTTGCTCCTCTAATTGCAATACTTGCTTTACTCAGCGGATGTAAAACTACACGAAGCGATATTGCCGCTATTCCAAGCCCCGCTGATATGCGCTCTGAAATAAGCGTTAATGGTCGAGTCAGCACGTTGAGACACATTGATATCCAACATGTTGGTAAACAAATTCCGCTGACTTATAGCGAGGGAAAAATAGCTAACTCGCGGGGGTATGACTGGTGGGTGAGTAAACATTTTGCGCTAAAAAGTGACTTTCCTGAGGACAAAGTAAAACTCTATTTAGAATTACTAGAAATGTCTTACCCTCACTATGTTGAATTGTTTGGTATGGCACCCGCCGCGATTGATAAGAAGAGAATCGCTGTCGTTTATGGCAGTTCACGCCAACGTACAAAAGAAGCCATGCTAGATGATGGCTTTTTGCGCGGCGTACATAAAACGGCTGGCGGCGAAACTATGTTTTATAACCGTGCAGGGTACAACTTTCCGAGTCATCGCCAGCATCACCAACGCTACATCGTGATCCATGAAACCATGCATGCGTTTCATATGGCACTGAACGGTCACTCAACTTGGGCACCCAATTGGATCACTGAGGGGATGGCTGATGCCATTGCAAGCCACGTATATAATCCAAATAAAAAGCAGCTAACTGTGATGGTTTTCGACCGCGCTCCAATGAATTATCTGCACTTAGGTTTACAGCAATATCACCAAAATGGACAGCCATCTTTCGAAGCAATCAATGATGATCCATCACTCAAACGCGGGCTCAACTTTTTTATCGTACATTTTTTATTGAGCGATCCTGAGCGATATCAATATTTTAAACGCTTTATCGGCAAATTAATGGACGCAAATCCTCACTCTGAAAACACCTTGCCAACTGCCAATGCACTCTTAAAACAGACCTTCCCCGATTGGCCTCAGCTTGAACAGCAGTTTGCAGCGTTTGTGCGCTCTGCCACGCCAAGTTTTTATATTGTCGATGGGCCTTGGGAGCAAAACGGTGCCGCATATTGGCTCAGAAATACCGAAAGCAAAACACTTAATCGTCTCGATATTCATCCAAACTTTTCCTCTACACATGTCGTGATGGATTTTCCCGCCCCCGATAAAACACCTCTAATCAACTCACTTGATGGGCATAGTGTTGCAGTACTAATCGACTTCGAACCAGAGCAGATAAAACGTGGGGAAATTGGCTTTGCGTTAATCGCTGATTTAACAATCGAGAGCTTAGATGCGCGTCTCGGACGCGTTAAACCAAAAGAAATTGATTTCAATAAAGACACTCTACTGCAATTTACCCTTCAAGACGGAGTAAAGTTAACAGTCTCAAGCAATCAAGCATTGTTTCCTGCAAAGTCTATCGCACTGCTGCCGCAATTACGCAACGATATTAAGCTATATCATCAAGTTGCGCTCACGCTTTCAAAGCGGGACGATACACTGATTATTAAAATGAAAACACAACACCATGAGCAATTGGCTAGGCTACCGTTGATCCAAATTGGTGTTTCAGACCTTAGCTTGCAAAAAATAAGTCTTCTTGGCCGAAATAACAATCATAGAATAACGCCGTACTTTGCTGCGCATGACTACGTGATCACGAATGAACAAACCACTAATCCTTGGCACTTTAACGATGCACCTTTACTTCGCAGAGCTTTTAACACTTGTGTGGAATATAGCGCTCAGTTAAGTGATTGTATGACCCCACTTCGCGAAATCTTTAACAAACAGAAATCTAGGACAGTCACGGAAACTGAGCATAAAACCCTCAAACACTTGATGCAGCAATGGCAATCAACACTTGGCGACGATGCGCTCTTTACGCTAAGTGGTATCAACATCCAGAACTACTTTTCTGATGGATTGCACTATCTTTACGTCAACAATCCCAGTATCCATGATATTGCGCTAACTTACGGTAACTACAACAAAATTCTAGCTTCAGGTGAACACCGTGTTCTATTACCAAAACATACCCCTCAGAACTTAGTGATTAGTTGGAACGGATTAACACAACAAAAGCCTCTTCTAACGCTAGAGAAGTCTTTTGATGGCGTAAAAATGGAAGTCACTATTCGTGACAATATAACCATCACGCTAACCGGCCCCTATTCAGGTGCATCGAGTGGCACATTACGCGTCGATTTTACCCCATTCCACTCATTCAAAAATGATGAGCCGCTTTGGCAACTCCCCGTCACCTTTGCACCTTATGAAAGTAAAACTTTTAACCTAGATAAGCTACGGGGGCTAAAGGATGGGTTACTTGAGATCACGGGTGAGTTTGACGTTGATGGTGAACCGATTAAGTTGATAAAAACAATCAATTTATAAAGCCTGTACTCACTATAGCTAGGGCCTGTTGACCTTTGCTGTTTGATTGTCGTTCTCCTGAGTGTGTTTTGGTCACGACACTCGACTTTCCGCCAAGTAATCTAAGCAAAAGTTGAGCAACAATGAACAAAGCACACTTAGGTGAACCATACCGCAACAGAGCTGTATATAGGCAGAAATCGAATCAAATAAGACCCAACACTCGACTTTAATTCGGTGTTTCCTCTTAAATTTTCATCTCCCCAATTGGCCTATTATGCGCCGCTGTAACGAGTATTTCGAATTTTGGGGCTTATCTATCTCATTGGTAAACCAATTTAAGCCATGACATCAAGGCCTAAAGCATGTTCTGTCTGCAAATAATCTTTACCATGAAGCTCTTTTACAATCGCTAATCTATTTTCAAGGAAGTTTGCCTGATTAACATCGCCGATACTCTTACTATACTTTATAGATTGCTCGATTTGCCCGATGTAGTCAGTTCGGACATTCCCCATTTTTCCTTGTTGTCCATCCAAGTATAATCGCCCATTGGGTAGAACCATAGGAATAGGAAGATCTGCAACGCCTGCACGTACCAGCATATTGTATTCATTTGGAGATATATTGTGCATATCAATCCGTTTTTCTATTTGCGACTCAACCGGTGAAGAAGAACTGCTAAAGGCTGAATCCGTTTCTAGACCGGATTGTGCTAACTTGTTGCTATTATTACCTGATGTGGCAAATATTTGCCCTACTCCTTGGATCTCCATAATGAACCCCTGTGTTTTATTGGTAGCCTAACTTTAAAAAGCAATTAGCAAGCCACTTTTTACACCTCTTTTAACTCCCTACCACACCTCTTTTAACTCCCTACCATAAGTAAAGAAATAGTCGATTTATACCAGTTGTATTAAGTAAATGATCTATCTTGAAGCGGGGAAATAGCTTTAGTAGCACCGCTCTCGCGTCCTGCTACCGCTAAGGTACCTATATCCATATAGGCAAGGCAAAAGTTTTGCTATTTAGTTGTTCTAAATGAGAAATTTTTAACGAAACTAATATGCTATTTCACCCTTCAAATTGATTAGAGAACTAATTCAATTGGTATTAATGTGATTGGGCTTATTACAAATAAAGTTTACATTGCACTGTTTCTTAAAGGAAAATGCAGTAACTCGGATATTACGAACAACACATAAACTGGAAATAGAAATTAGATCATAAAGGTCAACTGACCATAGTCAAAGATTTAACTTTTTTGGGGAAGCTTCCCTCCAAGCCTCTGGAGGGAAGAGTTAATGTAGCTTAAAACTGGTAAGCAAATTTCACATAAGCTTGACGACCAAGGATACTGTGTGTCTTATTATCAATACCCATTGACTCTGAAGGCGCTAGCGGCGCTTCTTCATTGAACAAGTTCGATGCACCTAGTGTTACTGTCAGCTTCTCTACACCAATATAACTGACACTTGTATCAACCGTAGTCCAAGAATCGATTTCATACTTGTTGCCATCACTGTCAGCTAGATCTTTGTAAGAATCAACATAGTTTACGCTGATATTTGCAAGCCAATCGTTTTTAGCCCAGTCCATGCCTGCGGTCCAACGGAACTGTGGATGCTGGTATTCTCCATTGAGATCTTCTGCGACATTGAATGTGTTACCTTGATCATCACTTTCAAATGACTGCTCTTCAAAGTTAAGTGCGTAAGTTAAGTTGTAATTGAACTTAAACTCGCCCATTTCACGAGTAGTTAATGCGTAGGCTAAGTTAACATCGAAACCGTCTGTTTCACGACCACCAATATTAACAAAAGTGTCGTTAATAGTCAGAATACGACCAAGTGTGCTACCTTGATTAGGCGCACGCACCACCAAATTAGGATCAGTACCACAACAATCAACTAACTTCTGTGCACCTATCTTCTTAATAAGATCTTCTTGATCATAGTTCCAGTAATCCACACCGATGCTAAAGTCATCGGTTGCCTGCCACACAATACCTAAGTTGTAGTTTTCTGATTCTTCCGGTTGAAGATTCTTGTTACCAGATACAATCGCGGTGTATTCATACGGACTACAATCATCATCGGCACCTGTTTGGCGACAACGTTCGCGGTCTATCACACTTGGTGATTCGTCAGTTCTACCTAGATGTAACTGCACAAGAGAAGGTGCTCTAAATGCAGTTCCCCAAGAGCCTCGAACTACAACACTGTCAATTGGTGTCCAGCGAAATGCCACTTTCGGATCGGTTGTTGTTCCAAAGTCACTGTAGTCTTCATAACGAAGCGCTAGTTGTAGCTCTAAATTATCCAGTACTGGCACACTAAACTCAGCGAATAGCGCAGTATTGTCTCTATCACCATTAGCTTGTGTTGCTTCAGTACCAAAGATTTCGCCTCTGATGTATTGGCTATCAGGATTATCTTCGATTTTTTCGTAGCGATGTTCGAAACCAAACGCTGCTGCAACGTAGCCTGCACCCAATTCAAATAGTTCACCTGAAATAGTACCGTCTAATGATTGCATGGTTGATGCACCATAGCGTGTAGTCGTGGTTTCAAAAAACGCCAGACCGGCTTCTGTATTGGTGCTTGGTTCAAATGGATTCCAAAGGCCCTCATCAATCGCTTGTTGCGCTCTTAGTTTGTTCGGAAAGCCATCAAAGCCTTTTTCGACTGCACTTGAACGAATAGCAGAATACGCAACTTCCCACGACCACGCATTCCATTCACCACGCGCACCGAGAACAGCACGATAGTATTCGGAATCAACATCTTTTTTACGGTTACCGATATCAACCGTACGACGACGCATGGAAATATCTACACCATGTAAGAAATGGTCTGGGTCGTTAAACAATGGGTGATTTGGGTTATCACCATCCATAAATAGTTCTGTAAAACTTGGACTACCTGCACCTTGAATGAAGGTTGAGGAGTGCTGTGCAGAAATTTCTGCAAAACCTTCAATTCCATCGGTGATTTCTTGTACGCCGTTATAGTTAAAGCTAATACGCTCTGTCGATGGGATTGCGGTCATGTGTGGCGCATAATCATAGCGACAGATATCACCAATATCTAAAGCAGGGTCACACGTATCATTTCCCCATACATCAGTAAAGATAGTCTGCCTAACTTGAGTACCATCGTCTTCAACACGAACAACAGGTAATCTCGCCCACTGCTCGTCTGTGAGCATACTTCTCATTACCTCTACGCTTCCTGGCACACCTGCAGAGCTTAATGAGTTATTACCACCACGAAAACGCTGATCAGCAGACGCCGTATAATCTCGATCTGCATACGTTAAGTGACCGCGCTTGAAGTAATCTAATGAGAAATTATGGTGGCCATTTTGTGTTGACGACCCCCAAAGAAGAGTAAAGTTTTGTTCTTCGGCACCACCATCTGCGGTATCAGAGATTTTACCCGCAACTTCAAAACCATCTATATCGTCACGAAGAATGATGTTAATAACACCAGCTACCGCATCAGAACCATAAGTCGCTGAAGCGCCATCTTTTAGAATATCTATACGCTTAACCGATGAAACCGGAATGGTATTTAAGTCAACAAACGAAGTTTCAATATCTTTTGCAAATGGGCTCACTGCAACGCGACGACCATTGATCAGTACAAGAGTTGATGAGGCCCCAAGTCCTCTTAGCGCCACACTTGAACCACCATTTGCGGTGTCATCACTTGAGTTACCTTGCGTACTAAAAGTCCCCGTTCCTGAAACTGGTAGTTTCTGTAGTGCGCCAATAAGGTCCGTTGATCCTGTTGATGCTAGATCAGCAGCCGATAAACTTTGGATTGGTGACGGGCCTTCTAAGTCTGTTCTTTTTATGTGAGAGCCGGTCACTTCAATACGTTCAACTTGCGTTGTTTCTTCAGCCTTAACTTGTTGATTCATGCCAATTAAAATAGCAATTGAAAGCGCACTGAGTGGTAATTTATAGGTCATCCTGTTTCCCCTTAAGTTAATAATTACACTGTAGTTTTTTTAATAATCAAAACATTATTAGCACACCACGTAAACTTTAACAATGCATTTATTTAACAGAAAGTTTCCAATTTAGGGATGTGACGACAGAAAAATGCGACGAATATACCAAACTATTTTCCAGCCTGAATTATTGCCAAAAGAAGGATTAAAGGTCGTAAAGAGGAAATTTGACATATAAAAACGCGAGGATGAAGTAACATCTAATAAATTTAGCCAGCTTGAAGAGCTACGACTAAAGTCTAAAGACGTTACTTCATATTATAATAGACTAATTATAATGCTAGCCAAGGTTGTACTGACTGCACATTAGCAGAGTCAGCAAAATGTGTATTGTCATTAAGCCATGTTTTAGGAACAGTGATTTGACAGACTTGCGATTCACACTGCATAGCGGCATCAGTGACTTTTTGAGTATGGTCAAAGGTTACAATGACCCCTTGTTGCTCTGGTAGCAAAAATGATAGCAAGTTTTTAATAAAGAAACCCGATAGATCAGCCAACAGCTCCTCAAATTCCATTTGCATTTTATAAAGGTCAGATCTGCTTAGAGATGTCGTATTAAATAACTCGGCTTCAATCTGCATTTTTAGCTGACAGTCCGAGTGTCCACTCTTTGTTTCAATCAACACTTTTGCTTTGTCTTTGTCCAATTCTTTGTCAAATGGAAGCAATAGTTGTGCTTCATCGGTATACGATAATGGAAAACTGGCCTCTTCGGTTACAATATTCCCCTTGGTGATTTTACATGGCTGCATGCTCACTGTATCGACAAGGTAAAAACCCACACGTGCAAATTCAAAATCGCCTTTATTTACTACTTTTAATCTGTCGTAAAAACTATCGTATGCAAAGGTGACCGTGTTAGCGGAGGCTATCGCACTCCAAAGTGCCATTATCAGGACAAATACAATCTTACTCTTCATCAAAATACGCTCGGTTATGTCTAATCATGTCGTTAAGTTCGTTCACGTAGTCTTCACCACGTTCTGAATAACTCAACAGGCCACTTGTTAATACTGTCGCATCAATCGGTGCTTTTTGAGCTCGCAGCTCTGCTCGTACCAAACGCAACTCTCTGTATGCATCATTGGTGTTGATATTTCTAAAGTACGACTTAACCGCAGCCCGTACCGACTGAAATGCTCTAACTTCATGATCTGCGGCGTCTTCTCTACGTCTGGGTACCATACCGCAGCCCTTTGTATAACACCACTGACCAAAGAAGTTTAATCCAATTCGCGCAAATCGTGACGTGCCCCAAGCGGATTCATTAGCAGCTTGCATCAACGCCAGCTCTTTAGGGATAATATCCACTCGGCGTAATGCTCTTTTGAGCGACAATTCATTAATGGCTTCACCTTTTAAATCATACTTTGTGAAAATCAATGCTATCTTTTCTATTTGTTTTCGTGTCAGGGTTTCATCAAATTGCACCATCATCAGCGCAATTTCAAGCGTGGCTCGTTGCTCCAAGATCTGTTTATTTTCGGCTTCTACATGCGGTTTAATAAAGTCGAAAAATGCCGTTTTCTTTTCATTGATATCACGAATGGCTGAAAAATTGGGTAGTTTTACGCTATGAAGTGGCTTTTCAGGCACCTTAGGTAAGACTTCTGTGCCCGTATCCTCTTGGTCTAAAACGGTATCTTGAGGGCCCTTATCTTGGACAAAAGGGAATAAGAGTGCCCAAATAGTCACTAGGGCAACAATGAGTTTAATCAGTTTAGCTTGCATACTTCTCCTCGCAGTGGCGTTGTTCTGGAAACGGAGTCTCTTTCCCTAAGTCTCTAAGAACTTTTCTCAAGCCCACTCAATAACAGTTTTATTCTGTTACTATAGTGTGATAAGGCGTTGATAACTTGCGCCAAAATAACAGTATTCAAAAATAGCGGCTGATAATATCAAAAGCCGCAATTAAACGCGAATTTTCGTTCAGTTATCGTACATAGTTTAGACGAATTTAAGGTATAAAGAAAAAGGAACAGAGGTATGACGTCTAACGCTTGGCAGCAGCGTCTGCTATCGCAGCAAAAAAACCGCCCTAACGACAACCGCTCAGCATGGCAAATTGACCGCTCAAGGATCATACATGCCGCGGCTTTTAGGCGCTTGCAAGCCAAAACCCAAATTATGGCAATCGGCGTTAACGATTTTTATCGGACTCGTCTAACCCACTCTTTGGAAGTATCGCAAATAGGCAGCGGTCTACTGCGCCATTTAAGAAAACAACACCCTGAATTTGAACACTTTCCTTCGACAAGCCTTATTGAAACTTTGTGTCTAGCCCATGATATCGGCCACCCACCCTTTGGCCATGGTGGCGAAATCGCACTTAATTACCTTATGCGTGACCATGGAGGATTCGAAGGTAATGCTCAAACCTTGCGCATTGTAACTAAATTAGAACCCTATACTAAAGGTTATGGCATGAACTTAACGCGCCGCACCCTACTAGGTTTTATTAAATATCCTGCATTAATCGACACACTTTGGTATCACCAACCAACGCAAACACAAAGTCGAAAGTACATATTGTCTAGCGATTGGCTGCCTGCTAAAGGTATTTATCAATGCGACCAATCTGTATTTGATTGGATCCTCTCGCCATTTTCTCAAAATGACCAAAGCAAGCTGCAGGAAACCGAAGTAAAAGATACTTTTCGTCGCAAGACTAAGTTTAAATCGTTAGATTGCGCCATTATGGAATATGCCGATGATATCGCCTATGCAGTTCATGATTTAGAAGATGCGATTGCAACCGAGACCCTTAACGAGGCAGCATGGCATGATTTCGCTCTACCTGAATTACAAAAGTTAGACTCAACTTGGTTAAAGCAAAACTTACAACGCGTGAGCGAGAGTTTATTTTCAGAAGATGAATCTAACCGTAAAGATACTATAGGCGAACTCGTCAACCTGTTTATTGTGCACTGTAAACTCACCGTTCAAGACTCAGATTTTGACTCCGCCCTACTTCATTTTACCGTTGAGATGGCACCCGAATTTCAAGAGATCCTGCAAGTATTAAAAGTGTTCGTATATCGAAGATTAATTCGTGAACCTAAAATGCAGCAAATTGAGTTTAGTGGTCAAAACCTGCTTATTGATTTATTTGAAGTTTTTGCCAGTGACCCAATGCGATTATTGCCGTATACAACCCAAACACTATTCCAGCAAGCAACCGATGAAACGCAGCAAATGCGCGTGTTAGCGGACTATCTTGGTGGTATGTCTGATGAGTATGCACGAAAAGCGCATCGACGCTTATTTACCGGGGAACTGTAAACTCTGTTCGTAGAGGCAAAACTTAATCATGAAAAACTCGCATACATTGGCGATTAACTCATTCTTTAATTTTTCTTAAGCCTTTCTTAAGTATTGGCATATATGTTTTCAACGTAGCTTGATATTTTTCAGTTGGAGCATATATGCCAGCCAAAACCGTTGCGGTATTCGTGTTAGTCACTTCAATCACTCCTGCGTTTGCTGGTGACCCATTTAGCATCGACTCCCTTTACAATAATGATGCTGAACATAGTAATAAAATGGCGCGACAGACGGATAAAGCAAGCCAAGAGAAAAACATCAAGATTGAGTCTATCGAAATAAACTCAAACCCTATTTTTAATCCAGACAACCCAGAAACGACCTCTTTCCATGACTTCGCAAACTGGCTACATATAGAAACCCGAGATGCGACTATCGCTTCTCAACTCCCTTTTCAGGCTGGTGGCCTAGTCAGCGAGGCCGATATTTTAGAGGCTGAGCGGATCTTGCGTGCTAAAAAATACATCAGAGAGGCGAAAATCAACTACGCCAAGCCTTGCAGCAGTGCCGAGCCATAGAAAATATCAGTGCAAACGTGGGACACCTGGAGTTTGCTGCCCAGTGTCAACTTTGGCCGAAGTAGTGGAAACAATAAGTTAAGTTTGGGGTTTAAAGAGGAAAACTTGTTAGGGTATGGCGTTAGGGCATCCGTAAAATACAAATCTGATCATGAACGTTCCGGTTACCATACCGTGTTGCAAATGCCTGCGCCATGGCAACCACATGCCATGATAACGGTGCAAGCAGATGATTATGATAACGGTCAAATATTTACCTTTCTATCAGCGCTCCAGCTCTTTGTTATATAGAGCTTATATTAATGCACAAGACCAAACGACTTCTATCTATCATAACGGTCAAACATAAAGTCAGTTTCGATATAATGGTACATCTGCGCGGTTTGCTTATGGCCGTTTATGGCAGCAAACCAACACCACCACCCTGAGGTGGATAGCTGGTGTCGATTACCAAGATGTCAGCTATGACGAGCCAAACTTAGCCATAAGAGATAACCTTTATGACTTCAAACTGTTAGCGCCTTGGATTAGCCTTCAATATATCGCAGATAATTATATCGTGCTACAAGATGTAGACTTAATCAATCACAGTGAAGATTTCAACCTCGGATGGTCACTTGCGGCTAAAGCAGGTATTGATACCGAAGCAGATGGAGTTGGCTCAATTTGGGAGTTTTCAGCCAACAAAGCATGGCTATTTAATGAGGATCTTTTATACCGATTTAAAGCATCAACCAATGCCCAAATCGGCACGCAGCAAGGTGATAGAGTATGGTCTACTCTCGCTGCAAAGGTAAATTATCGCTGGAGCGATAGTTTTGCTTTTTATGCTGATGTCATTGCTGCGTGGCAAAACAAGGAATTTGCCGAGCGTCCTCTTGCTCTCGGTGGAGAAGAAGGGATCCGTGGCTTCCCACAAAGCTATCAACAAGGTATGCAAACGGTCAAATCTTCATTCGAGCTCCGTATGTATCCTAACATTAATATTTATCAGCTTGTTGATTTAGGGTTCGTTGGCTTTGTTGATATGGGAAAAGCATCCGGGAATATACAACATCCTAATATAAGCAATAAAATGCTTGGCAGTGTAGGGCTCGGAGTTCGTTTATATTCCGCTCGTTCAAGTAACGAAAACGTAGTGCATATAGACTTTACTAAACCATTAAGTAACTATCCTGAAGTTGACAGCTGGGAACTGGGTTTATCAGTGGAAACTCACTTTTAAATAGTGCTTCAAAGGGTCAATGTAAAGGTGATGGTGCTCCCTTCCAACGCAACAGTGAGTTCCGCATCAATGGCTTCAGCAAAGGCCCTAGCAATAGGCAACCCCAAGCCAAAGCAATCATTCGCGCTTCTCGACTGGTCGCTTTGCCATAGTGGTTCAAATAACTGTGCTAAATTCATGTTTTCGAGCTCGCCGGAAGCCTGATTGCTCACCCGAACATTTATCCCATTTGTCGCCCCCTTTTCAACAACAATAAGTGCTTCGGAACCCACTACACGGTGGCGCTTGGCATTTTTTAGTAAGTTACCAATGATGCTCTCAACTGCCATTAAGTTGGTCTGAATTGGACATTCTGAGCAAGTTGTCTGAATCTCAACATTATCAAGTGCTATCTCACCAATCGAACGGTTGACGACTTGCAATACATCAACAACATCTTCTTTAGGTAGCTTTATCTGCTCGTATTTATGTAACAACATTACGTTGGTGACGATGTTTTTCATCCGCTGACTTATTCTTAATACTTCTGGCACAAAGTCATCCATCAATTCATTGTCTTCGGGAAAGCGTGAAATAACTTCCGCCAAATTAATGAGCTCCGTAATGGGCGTTTTTAGTTCGTGCGAAATATCTGAGGTTAAGCGCTTTTCTCGCAAGTACAGTTGTCTGTTTTCAACGATAAAACGGTTTAAGCTTTGCTCAACGGGTAATAGCTCAGAAACTGGCTTTTCTAATATTATGGTGTCTGAATCTTTAGAAAAATTTAGTTTGGCTATCTGAGCGTTCATGCTATTCAACGGCGCGAGACCAACATCGACCGTTTTACGCACAAAGACACGAATAAACACCACAACACATACGATAGTCACGATAAAAACGATATCAATGAGCCAAAGAATAAAGTCCAGCCCCTCCGACGAGGCCGCATAGGCAATAACAAGTTCGTCGTCAAAAGATTTTTTTTCCCCTTTTAGGGTATGGATCTGCGGAATAAAACGGGTATATATGATCCGTCCCGCACGACCATCTGGCAGGGTTTCATTTACCACTTTGCTCTCGCCAAGTGATAACGACAAATAAGGTAACTCGTGTTGCGAAAAAAGATCTAAACTGTCAGAGCGTGCAAAAACTCGGTCGTTCAACCAGATTTGATAATATTCGGGCTCGATATTGCCAGTAAATTCAGGTAAAAACTCACCGGAAAAGTGAAGTTCAAGATGATCTTCATCTTCAGAGACTAACGTCATCAGCATGCCAACTTTTGTATGCATCGCTTTGTCGAATTGTGAGTCAATCCAAGAGTCAACAGCCAAATCTGTAGCGAGTAAAATGGCGACTACAACACCTGTGATGGTAATTGATAATGTGCTAACTAAGTTCCCTCGGATCGACTTCATGGTAGTTGCTCAACATAATATCCAAACCCGCGTTTAGTTTTAACTGGCAAGCATTGACCCAACGCTTTTACCTTTTTGCGTAGCGAAGAAAGGTGAGCTTCGATGGCATTTTTCGACACACTATCGAAATTGCCGGTAATATAAGTGCTCAATTTTTCTGATGTAATAATCTTATTTTGATTAGTAAACAAACATTCCAAAATTTTATACTCATTGGGTGTTAAGTCTATTCGCTGCCCTGCAATTAACGCCGACTTTAGCTGCAAGTCAATGGTCAAAAAGCCATGCACGATTTCATCACCATCTTGTTTAAATGCCCCTCTTCTCATTAGCGTTAATAGACGTGCATGCAGCTCATCAAACGAAAAGGGCTTGGCGAGATAGTCGTCTGCACCACTTAATAAACCCAGCACTCGGTCTTCAGGTTGTGACTTTGCTGACAACACCAACACTCGAGTATCATTCTTATGTTGTCTTAGCGCTTTAAGCACGCTTATGCCATCCAAACTGGGCAACATGATATCTAAAATAATTACATCATAGTGATCCATCAGCGCCATACTCAAACCGCTAGAGCCGTCCGCCGTATCATCTACCGTAAAGCCCAGTTTAGAGAGCCCTAAGGTTAAGCTGCGACGCAAGGACTCAGAATCTTCAATCAGTAACACATTCATAAATAAACCTTTGGCTAGTGCTTAATGTCACATAGCTTAGTTGCTCAAACTTAAGATTCGCTAAAGAGAACTTCAACTTTCATCAATTCCGAAGGATTTCCTAAGCTTTTCTTAAGTTTCGTCGGATAGTCTTGTGATAAATGCAGCTATTCTTAACATTCTATGAACAAAGTACACTTTTCAACTCCTTATGCAAAACCTTTCATGGTGTTTTTCTTGTCCTTGTTGGTAATTTTGACGCTTAGCCGTTTAGGACTATCGGCTTGGATGTTAGAGAGAATGGCAGGCTCTGATCCTTTGACCTTTGTGATATCAGGCCTTCGAGTTGATTTGAGTACTATCGCATATCTCGCGATACCACTCTTATTATTAATGGTCACACACTATTTTATGCCTAAACCATTAAAGCCTTTACTTACGACGCTAATAACGGGGTATATTGCGTTGGGTATTGCATTTGTCCTACTACTTGAAGCTGCAACTCCTGCATTTATTTTGCAATACGACATCAGACCGAACCGTTTATTTATTGAGTATCTGATTTACCCCAAAGAAGTTATTTCAATGTTGTTGAGTGGCCACTTGGGCACAGTGATATTCACCCTGCTTTTATGTACTTTAGCTTTAATAACCACCTTGAGATATTTTCCTCGCATTGGCAACGATGTGCCATCAAAGAGGAATATGGCTATCTCTACTTTTTGTAGTCTTATCTGTTTAGCGCTATTAGAAAGAGGCACTCTGAGTCATAGACCACTTAACCCTGCTACCGTCTATTTCTCACAGGATGCATTGGTTAATTCGCTGACCATCAATTCAGCTTATAGTGTTGCGTTCGCAGCAAAAAATATGGGCAGCGAAAAAAGTGCCAGTGCGCTTTATGGTTCGCTATCCAAAGAAAAGGTTTTTGATACAGTAAGAAAAGCAAGTTACAAACAAGATTTTATCTCAAATACACTTCCTACCCTAGCCACTAATCCGGCATATCATCAGGGCAAAAAGAAAAACTTAGTAATTATCTTAGAGGAAAGCTTAGGCGCACGTTTTGTCAGCTCGCTGGGGGGAGCAAACCTAACCCCAGAGTTAGATAAACTGTATCAAGAAGGCTGGGGGCTGGAGAACCTCTACGCAACGGGCACCCGATCGGTTCGCGGAATTGAAGCCGTGATCACCGGCTTTATCCCCTCACCATCACGCTCCGTTGTTAAGCTTTCAAAGTCTCAGCAACAATTTTGTACGTTGGCGGATATTTTAGCCAAAGAAAACTATACCACACAGTTTATTTACGGTGGCGAAAGCCACTTCGATAACATGAAAAGCTTCTTCTTAGGAAATGGCTTTCAACGTATCGTTGACTTTGATGATATTGAAAGCCCGGAGTTTGTTGCGTCTTGGGGCGCCAGCGACGAAGATCTGTTTAATCAAGCGGATAAAGAACTAACTCAGCTGAGTGAAGAAGAAAAGCCATTTTTTAGTTTGATCTTTACATCTAGCAATCACGACCCGTTTGAAATTCCTGACGGAAAAGTAATGTTACCAACAAATCATAAAAGTGATAAACCTGCGCGAGATCTCGCTATCAAGTACGCCGACTATGCGCTCGGAAAGTTTATTGATAAGGCCAAGCAAAGCCGTTATTGGCAGGATACTATCTTTTTAGTCGTTGCAGATCATGATGTCAGGGTGTATGGATCCGAGCCCATCCCTATTAAGTCTTTTCATATTCCAGCCGTTATTTTGAATTCAGACTTTAATCAGAAACAAGATAAAAGATTGGTCAGTCAAATTGATTTACCTGTCACTTTGCTTTCTTTAATAGGGGTTGAACGCCCAACGCCTATGCTTGGTTTTGACTTAACCAAACAATATCCAGTGCAAAGAGCGATGATGCAATATTACGATAATTTTGCCTATATCGAAGATAACAAAGCCGCCATTTTGATGCCAGGCAACAAAGTGAGTTATTGGCAATATGACGCGGCGACTAAGATGCAAACACCACTGGTGAATACAACGCACACCGTTGATTTGAAAGAAAAAGCACTATCTCATGTATTATTTAGTAATTTGGCCTATCAGGAGCAAATTTATCGATTAAAAGAGTAAAGCATAAGGTTGCCTTAAGTATTTCTATAG
>NZ_JAKEVK010000340.1:0-2622 GCF_022398435.1 Pseudoalteromonas sp. Isolate6
TGCCTAGACATAACAAATCGCTGACACCCACCACTAATTTGCACCTTCCTAAGATACCGCCTAAGCTTTGAATCTACACTCAAAGGATCATCTCAAATCGCTGACACCCACCACTAATTTGCACCTTCCTAAGATACCGCCTAAGCTTTGAATCTACACTCAAAGGATTGAGGAAACTAAACTATGGCTACTGCCCGTAAAAAGCAAATCAGTTTAACCGTCACCAAATATTATCACTGTATCTCCCGTTGCGTAAGACGGGCCTTTCTGTGCGGTGAAGATAAATTTACTGGCAAATCATACGAACACCGCCGTGATTGGGTTGAAGAAAAGCTCCTGATGCTGGGCTCCGTGTTTTGTATTAATGTCTGTGCTTATGCCGTGATGAGTAATCACACCCACATTGTTTTATATGTTGATGATAAAAAGGCTAAGCGCCTGTCGGATAAAGCGATTGTGATGCGATGGCACAAGTTATTTAAAGGCAATTGGATAAGCCAAAAGTTTATTGAAGATGAGCCACTGAGTGAGTCGGAGCAATTGATACTAGATGAGCTGGTTGATAAGTACAGAGAAAGACTCGCTGATATTAGTTGGTTTATGCGGGTACTTAACGAAGACATCGCCCGCCGAGCAAATAAAGAAGATAATTGTACGGGCCGGTTTTGGGAAGGGCGATTCAAATCCCAAGCACTATTGGATGAAGCTGCACTGGCTGCCTGCCTCGCTTACGTAGACCTAAACCCCATTAGAGCCAACATTGCCGCAACGCCTGAAACCTCAGACTACACCAGCATCAAAAAACGCATCGACCATGCAAAATTAGGTAAACAGCCAAAAAGCCTACTACGCTTTGCTGGCAGCCCACGAAAACATATGCCAAAAGGCCTGCCTTTCGAGCTCAAATCCTATATTGAGTTGGTTGAACTCACAGGCCAATGTATTCGCGCCGACAAACGAGGCTATATCTTTGAGTCACAACCCATACTCACTCGACTCAATATTGAGCCTGAGAACTGGATAAAACTTACTACGCAGTTTTCTCGGATATTCCACGGCGCGGTTGGCCGAGAGCGTAGGATAACCGCTTACTGCGAAACACTGCAAAAACGACGACGGACAAACCTAACAAACTGCGAGCGCTTGCTGGCTTAGCAGAACTCACATCCTCAATTCTAGAATTTCTTACTCCTGTATTTACAGCGCGTTGTCGTGCGCGATAATCCAATTTTAGTTTAGCGATCCGCTTATCCGCCAAAGGTCACCCTATCTAAAAACACTTTTGTCCCTACTCTTTAAGTGTTTCCGTACTTTTTAATCTCACTTTGCCAGCATAGATACAAACAATGATGGGTGTCATCAATGATTCACTATTCAAATCCCAAGCATTACTAGACGAGGCTGCATTGACTGCTTGTCTCGCTTACGTAGACTTAAACCCCATTAGAGCCAAAATCGCAGCAACGCCTGAAACCTCAGACTACACCAGCATCAAAAAGCGAATTGACCATGCAAAATTAGGTAAACAGCCAAAAAGCCTACTACGCTTCGCTGGCAGCCCACGAAAACACATGCCAAAAGGACTGCCTTTCGAGCTCAAATTCTATATTGAGTTGGTTGAACTCACAGGCCAATGTATTCGCGCCGACAAGCGAGGCTATATCTTTGAGTCTCAGCCTATTCTAACTCGATTAAATATAGAGCCTGAGAACTGGATAAAACTCACTACGAAATTTTCTCGGGTATTCCATGGTGCTGTTGGTCGAGAGCGAACAATAACCGCTTACTGTGAAACACTGCAAAAACGACGACGGACAAACCTAACAAACTGCGAGCGCTTGCTGGCTTAGCAAAATTCACATTCTCAATTCTAGAATATCTTACTGCCGTATTTGCAGCGCTTAGTCGTGCGCGATAACTCAGTTTTAGTGTAGAGATACGCTTGAGCGCTAAAAATAACCTATCGATAAACGTTTTTGACCAAAATTATTGGAGTGTTTACATGCTTTTTTACTTCACTTTCCCAGCTTGAATATCAATAGTAATGGGTGTCGCTTATTTTCGTACTGCCAGAACAGGTACAAATAATAGTGGGTGTCATCAATGATTCTATCAATGATTCACTTTGTTAGGGCTCTATTTTAAAGGTAGCTAAAACCTGTTTGAAACCACCATTAACTTTTCCAAGGTCTTCTTTAGCCACCTGATTAGTCAAATATGCAACTTTTTCATGCGAAGGAAAAGAGTAAGACTCTGACACATGAGGTACATCAATATTAACAACCGAGATATTAAATTCATATTTCAATCCATGAAACTCAGTTCCATTTATAGATGTCTTAACTTCTTTTATTTCATTATCACTATCTAGCTCCAATATACTGGGGGTTTCTTTAATGAGAGCTTCAACATCCAGCTCAACGAACTCTTTAAGTTCGAATGACTGCTCTGTAGGATATACTTCAATTTTAATGATTGCGTCTCCAGGAGACTCAACAAAAACAAACCTAACATCTTCGCTCACAAAGTCTTCAGTGACCTCCCAATTTGCAGGGTAAGAAAATGAAAGCCCATCTTTTTCGTATTTTAATTGGTTGTTAATATCAGCAGGTTTTTCTGAAC
>NZ_JAKEVK010000341.1:0-2593 GCF_022398435.1 Pseudoalteromonas sp. Isolate6
ATCTAACATCAAGAAAAATAAAGATTTTTTATTTTTCGCTTTTTTAACTGTTGCCATTTAGCAACAGCCAGCCTTAATCCAACCTTAATCTTTTCAAGTGGTTTTTCTTAACTTGTTGATAAACCGTGTTTTTTCAATTTTGGCATCAAAGTTGGAATAGTTATCTCGAAAGCGAAAAACGAAACGCAGAAACAAATGCAAAATCAGTTTTTAGCTTTAATAGCAAAACGTTTAACACAGAATTTTTAATCTTATGAGGAAAGCACGATGAAAAATCTAGCAATCGCAGTATCAGCAGCAGTAATGACTTTGGCATCAGTAGGTGCACATGCAAACACTGGTTTCGACAAACTAGACATGAATGGTGATGGTTATATCTCTATTGAAGAAGCAAAAGCAGATGAAGGCCTTCTTGCTCAATTTAACGAGCTAGACGCAGACCAAGACGGTCAACTAAGCCAAGCAGAATTTGATAACTACGAAGGTTAATTTACCGAGTTATCACATTATTTTAATCGTTAAGGAGAAGATCATGAAAAATTTACTAGCAGCACTATCAATCACAGGTATGACATTGGTTTCAGCATCGGCTATGGCGATGGACGACTTTGAAAAGTACGACACTGATGGCAGCGGCACAATCAGCATGGCTGAAGCACAGGTTAATCCTAAGTTAGCTGAGCAATTCAAGACACTTGATGTTGACGGTAACGGCGAGCTGAGTGAATCAGAGTACGAGCACTTTGAAGGCTAATTTGAAAGTTTGGTATCGGTGAGTCTTCGGACTCTCCGCCAAGACGGAATTTAAGGAGAATATGATGAAAAATTTACTAGTAGCAGTATCCCTTGCTGGCCTATCAATGGCGTCGGTTAACGCGATGGCCGGTGACGACTTTGCCAAATACGATGCCGATGGCAGCGGCACAATTAGCATGAGCGAAGCAAAAGTAAATCTAAATCTTATTGAGCAATTCACTCAGCTAGACGGGAACGCTGACGGCGAGTTAAGTGAATCAGAATTCGCAAATTTTAAAGGCTAAGTAATAGTCCTCCAACTTCATGAAACGAACAGTATTTAAATCTTTGAGGAATAAATGATGAAAAACGTACTAATTGCACTATCAATCACTGGTTTATCTTTCGCGTCTGTTAATGCTATGGCGGGTGAAGACTTCGCAGCGCTAGATACAGATCAAAGCGGCACAATCAGCATGAGTGAAGCACAAGCACACACGGCACTTGCAGAGCAATTTAAAGAATTAGACGCTGATGCGAATGGCGAGCTAAGCGAAACAGAACTCGCAAATTTTAGAGGCTAATCAATAGCCCTCCAATTTCACGAAACGAACCGTATTTAAAATTTTTGAGGAATAAATGATGAAAAACGTACTAATTGCACTATCAATCACAGGTTTATCTTTCGCGTCTGTTAATGCAATGGCGGGTGAAGACTTCGCTGCGCTAGATACAGATCAAAGCGGCACAATCAGTATGAGTGAAGCACAAGCGCACACGGCACTTGCAGAGCAATTTAAAGAATTAGACGCTGATGCGAATGGCGAGCTAAGCGAAACAGAATTCGCAAATTTTAAAGGCTAAGTAATAGCCCCCAATTTCACGAAACGAACAGTATTTAAATTTTTGAGGAATAAATGATGAAAAACGTACTAATTGCACTATCAATCTCAGGTTTATCTTTTGCTTCTGTTAATGCTATGGCGAGTGAAGACTTCGCTGCGCTAGATACAGATCAAAGCGGCACAATCAGCATGAGTGAAGCACAAGCACACACTGCACTTGCAGAGCGATTTAAAGAGCTAGACGTTGATGCAAACGGCGAGCTAAGCGAAACAGAATTCGCAAACTTCAAAGGCTAATTAGAGTTCGAGAAGTAGATTTACCTGCGCAAGGGAGTGACAGAGGAAAAGGAACTGATGTCAGGGAGCAGGGAATAGAGTTCAAAGATTATGATGATTGTTGAGTTATTTGGCGACATTACTGATTTGTTCAACTAAGCGCCTTCTTTCGGGCTAGTTTAAACAAACGGTTATAAAGGAATACTTACAGCGAAGCATCGCTATCAGAATCTTTGAGCTCCAAATTGAGAGTTTGGATGTCATTAGGGAAGTTGACTGAAGGATCTGAGTCGGTAAGAGTAAGGCGGTTATTCGCACCGCACCCAAAGCTTGGCTTAACAGCCAAGCTTTTTTTGTTTTGAATGTATTGATTTTTGTAAGGTGTTAAATGTAACTCTGTGGGTAGCACTTAAAGTTGATATTTTTTCAATCATTGGCTGTGGTGGCGCTAGAATGCAGTAACCCATATCCGATCTGATTAAAGTTCAGATAAAATATGATAGGTGGTATAAGGCAAGGAACGGTTGTTAAGACTTTAGAATTTTGACCGCCTATTGCTTTGTAACTTTCCCTGAAAGCAAAATTCTCTTCCAATACATAGCAAAATAAGTGACATGTTGACGAATCCCTAGTTTTTTCTTAATGATATTTTTGTTTTCATCAGTCTCGGTTAGCTTCTCTCGATAGCTTTTGATTTAATTACTTTTTTAGAAAAAAGTATGGCTTCTATTTTTCAT
>NZ_JAKEVK010000342.1:0-2572 GCF_022398435.1 Pseudoalteromonas sp. Isolate6
CCGTTGTTATTGAGCCTTATGCTTGGGTCTACAGTTCAAGCCGCTGAGTTTTACAGTAACTCTTCAGGAACACAGGCGATTAAAGACAGCTACATTATTGTGTATAATACACCGTCTGCTTTAGTTAATGCAGATATCAGCACTAAAGCAGCATTTACGGCATCTTTAACGTCGAAGTTAAGCGCAGAGTTTGGGTTAGATGTTGATTATCAATATGATAACTTAGCTGGTGTTGCTGTTAAAGCAAACTCCGAGCAGTTATTGAAGTTGCTTTCCCACCCAGACATCAAGTTCATTGAGCAAAATGCGACCTTTACCATTGATCCACAGTTCTCTGATTTCCACGCGTTACAAAACAACCCTACTTGGGGTTTGGACCGTATCGATCAAAGAGATCGCCCATTAGACAAGAAATACGTTGGTGCGAATAATGGTCAGGGTGTCACTGCTTACATAATCGATACTGGGGTGTTAAACAGCCATAATGATTTCGGTGGTCGTGCTAGAAATGGCTATGATTTTGTTGATAACGACGCTGTTTCTCAGGATTGTAATGGTCATGGTACGCATGTTGCCGGTACAATCGGCGGTTCGCAATATGGTGTTGCCAAAGCAGTAGATTTAGTTGGTGTGCGGGTCCTTAATTGTAGTGGTTCGGGATCATATGCTGGCGTAATTGCGGGGATCGACTGGGTTGCTGGTAATGCTTCTGGACCATCTGTTGCAAATATGAGCTTGGGTGGCGGTAAATCTCAAGCTGTTAATAACGCTGTGGCAAATGCAGTGAACCGTGGTATTACCTTCGTAGTGGCTGCGGGGAATGATCGTGGTGACGCTTGCTCTAAATCACCGGCAAGTGAGCCTTCTGCAATCACCGTTGCCTCTTCAGATATCAACGACGCAAGATCTGGTTTTTCCAACTATGGAAAATGTGTCGACGTATTTGCGCCTGGATCTTCAATAAAGTCAGCATGGATTGGCTCCAACAGTGCAACTAAGACGATTAGTGGTACTTCGATGGCATCGCCTCACGTTGCTGGTGTAGCAGCGCTGCATTTGTCTAAATCGCCAAACCTAAACCCTGCTCAGGTGACCGCTGCGATTAACAACAATGCTTCTGAAAACAAAATCTCGAATGTCGTCGGTTCACCAAACAAATTGGTCTATGCCAAATTTGAAGATCAACCAGGAGATGGCTTAGTCGAAATAGTAAGCGGTAACAAAGGCCAGTCGAAGGTATTCCCTTTTAGTGTTGCGTCAGGCACGAGCAAATTAGTCGTTAGCTTATCTGGTGGGACGGGTGATGCTGATCTTTATATCAAGCATGGCCAAGAACCTTATCCAATTGATAACGACTGTGCCTCAGAGAATCCTGACACTTCAAACGAATCATGTGTCATCACTAACCCAGCAAGTGGCACTTGGTACTTAACAGCCTATGGGTATAGCGCTTTTAATAATGTCACCCTAAAAGCTGAAGCTGTGAAATAAACTTCAATTTACATTAATTACAAGGAAATTTTTCTATGAGATCTTTGATGATTTTATTCACTACGTTGTTTGCACTTGTTGCATTCAAATCAGAAGCTGCAATGGATATTGCTGCTTATCAAAGTCAAGCGACTACCGATAATGCCGCTCATGGACGTTGCGCGAAAAAGGCTATTTCAGCGACTGAGTGTGTTAAACGTATAGACTGGGCTGTTCGTGAAGGCTATATCACTGCTAGAGCTGGTGAGTGGGGTAAAGCTAATGGCTTCTATCCTGTTGTCGACTTTTACGACAGAACGGTTGGTGCAGTATGTAAGTGTGGTTGTTTTGAAGCGAATACATTAATTCGTGTCACCAAAGGTGGTGATATTGTTGATGTAGCAGCAAAACATATCGATGATAGCTATGGTTTGGTTGGCTTAGCAAAGGATGCTTCTTTGAGCTTGCTATCGACAAACACGTTTGAAATGAGAGCGCGTACTAAAGGTGCTGAAGAATCAGATCTTTACGTGTTTATTTTAGAAGATGGCTCTGAACTTAAAGTGACTCAGCACCACGGTATGCTTTTAGGCAATGGCGCGATGGTTGCAGCTAAAGATGTTGAGTTAGGCCAAACGATGTTGCGTGCAGATGGCGTTGAGCTTTCAGTTGCTTCAATTACTCGTGAGCCTACCGAGCTGGACGTATACAACTTTGAAACTAATGGTGCAGAAGTAGTAAATCACATCATTATTGCAAACGACATTTTAGTTGGTGATTTGACTTGGCAAAATCAGCTACAAGCTGAATTAGGTCAAATTGTGGTACGCCAGTAAATAATTTTTAATAGGGAAGGCTATTCCTTCCCTTTTTCTACCTGTTCGATTTGAAGCTTGGCTGTCATACGAAATAACAGCCCTTACTCATGATTATATTTTTATCTGTTTAGTAGCTCAGTCACAAATACTTTTGAAAAGTTATTCTGGCTATGGTTATTTTCATAATGAAGTTAGCACTATTTTTCAGCTCGAACACGAACAGATTTCCATCTTTCAAACTATTTGTCGTTCAATATTTAGGTTTTATTTTTATGAAAAAAAGT
>NZ_JAKEVK010000343.1:0-2428 GCF_022398435.1 Pseudoalteromonas sp. Isolate6
TCATATAAGCGTGTTTTAAGTTTTTTAATTAAAACAAATGATTAGAAAAACTTTTCTTTGCTTATACGGATGTAGATAGCTTGTCAGTGGCAGGACGCAAGAGCATGCTACTAAACACTATTTCCCCACTTCAAAATCGCTCATTTACTTAATACGATTGGTATAATTTAAACACCTCACGCTTAAATAGGACATCTGTCCTGTACTTGATAGCCGTTAACTATAAACATTACGCTTTAATTATAACTAAGGTTTACTATGGAAAAGGTATTTCACTTAGGTCTTACGAAAGCCGACCTACAAGGCGCTTCACTGGCAATTGTTCCGGGTGATCCCGAGCGCTCAAAACGCATCTCTGAATATCTCGATTCTCCTGTCTGCTTAGCACAAACGCGCGAATTTCATATTTACCTTGGCTTTTTAAATGAAAGTCCTGTGGTAATTTGCTCAACTGGTATAGGCGGCCCATCTACGTCAATTGCAGTAGAAGAGTTAGCGCAGCTTGGCATCACTACTTTTTTACGCATAGGTACAACTGGCGCAATTCAACCACATATCAATGAAGGTGATATATTGGTGAGTACGGCATCAGTGCGTTTAGATGGCGCTAGCCAGCATTTTGCGCCAATTGAGTTTCCTGCGGTTTCTGATTTCCACACTACAGCCGCTATGGTACAAGCCTGTGAATCATTAGGTATTACCCATCATGTCGGTATTACGGCGTCTAGTGATACTTTCTACCCAGGGCAAGAACGTTATGACACATACTCAGGCTACGTTAGAAAGGCGTATCAGGGTTTATGTGCAGAATGGCAAAAGCTTAACGTGATGAATTATGAGATGGAATCTGCGACATTGTTTACCATGTGTGCAGCACTTGGATTGAAGTCCGCATGTCTTGCAGGTGTATTAGTAAACAGAACACGCCAAGAGATCCCCAACGTTGACCATCAAGCTGTTGAAAAGAAAGCCGTCACAGCTGTGCTAAAAGCAGCTGAAATCTTACTTTCGAAATAATCGCTGAAGATATAGAGATTGAGTGATTACTCAATCTCTATATGTGTTAGTAAATGCTCAGCATTGTATGCCTGTAACACCGCTAGACTTACTTGCAACTGATTTGCAAAGCCTTGCTTTTCTAGCAAAGTGATCCCTGCCACATTTACCTCAGATAATACTTTACCCGACATCGCTAGTTGGCTTAGTGCACTTTGTAATGGTGACAAGCTTGGATTATAAGCCGCATTTTCAGCATAACGTCCATAAAAACACTCGCCACTGTCTAGTTTAATTTCCACGGCACTTTGATTATGTGTGTAGGGACAATAAGCACTAAGATAATGATGATAAAGCGCAGCACTAATTAATTCAGGCAAAGCTTTATCCTCAGCTAAATGATGTGTTTGAGAAAAAAGTTTTTCACTGTTACCCAGATCGTCCGGACCAAAGGAAGTCGGCAGCAAATCACAGAGCGAGGTTTTGCCTGTCGGCAATAAAATCTCAAGTTTCTTTGCGGTGTTTAGTTCATTCATAAATTGGCGACAAAACCCGCAAGGCGCGGCGTTGATCGTCATTTTAGAGATTTCAATTGCACCATTTAACCATGCATTGTTAATTGCCGCTTGCTCAGCATGAACAACTAAAGAAAGTGCTTGGTGTGAGAACTCTAAATTCGCCCCCAAAAACGCTTGATGAGATTTATCATCCCACGCGATGGCACCAACATAAAATTGCGAAATAGGAGGTGTAGCAAACCCAGCAGCAACTTCAAGCAAAGCAGCTTCAAGCTCGAGATCAGATAAATTAAAGCGATTTTGGTATTGTGTTAACTGGGAATAACTAATTATCCCACGCTGTGCAGTGGCGTATTGCGTTAACGCACTTTTTATTGATGGTTCTATCTTTGCCATATTGTTGTCATGTTTATCTATGGCAGGATAGTTTACGCAAGAGTTACAACCGACTCAACCATTCTCTTGCAGATTTAAAACACTCAAAGTTTTCAGCGCTGATATTAAAACGTTTAATTTTCTGAAGAAAAAGATCATGCATATAACCTTCAAAGCCAACAACCCTTGCAATATGCATGTTGCCAATGTTGTGTGCAACTTTTGGCATTATGTTGACAATATCGATCGCAGCAAAGCGATGCTCAAGTTCACTGACATCCACTAGTACTTTACTACTATTATGCTTTTTAGCATATAGATTTGCTTTCTCGTATGCTGAGACCACATCGTTTGCACTCGCAACACCTCTGACCTTCATCATAATCAGATCGTTACACTCATCAAATGTGACACTAGTAGAAATTTTGTGCATGTATCGTAGACCTATCAACCGACAATTCTTGAATAAAACAAATAAAATGACTGGTTAAACCAGCCGCGCATTTTAAATCAATGAGAATTACTGTCAATAAATATAC
>NZ_JAKEVK010000344.1:0-2379 GCF_022398435.1 Pseudoalteromonas sp. Isolate6
CATTTTTAATGTTATCCGAATTAATAATAAATGAAACTCAATACGCTCGTTACTTTATCCTCACTCGCTTTTAGCTCACTTAGCTATGCTGCTGATTGGAGCACAACACAGCTACACGTTAACCACGGCGACTTTAAAAACCCCTTTAGCAGAAATGAAGCAACCACAACCGTTTATTCGCTACAACATGCTTCAGGTTATCGCTATGGTGACAACTTCTTTTTTATCGATTACAGTAAAGATGATCTCTCTGATGGCTACCAAGATGGTGACTTTTATGGAGAGTGGTATTCAAGTTTCTCAATGTCAAAGGTTGCTGACTTTAAGTCTTCTTTTGATGCTATAGCTGACGTTAGCTTAACAATGGGCTTCAATGCAGCTGGAGACGCTAAGGTGATGAAATACTTACCTGGTGTCAAAGTGAACTGGAATTTTGAAGGATTCAACTTTTTCTCTTCTACTTTTACTCTCTATCAAGACGATAGCCAAGGGGTCAGCCATGGCGGTGCACCTAAGGAAAGTGATAGCTGGATGATAGATCTTGCATGGGGTTACCCTTTCACAATAGGCGAACAAAAGTTCTACCTCACAGGTCACGTAGAATATATTGGCGAGCGAGAGAACGAGTTTGGTAATGACGTAAAAGGCTGGTTGCTCGCGCAGCCAATTCTGCAATGGGATCTCGGCTACGCGATGGGCATGCCTAACAGCCAGTTGATGTTAGGTATTGAATGGCAGTATTGGCGCAACAAACTTGGTACAGACACTAACGAATCTGTTCCTCAAGTACACGTTGCGTGGACATTCTAGTCGTCAATTTTTTCATAGCCTTTGACTTGGCTCTGGGGTAGTTGAGTCATAGGCGCTGACTAGCCAGTATTGCTTAGCTACATTTCTCTACCACTCACAGCATAAAAACCGTACCGCTTTCTACTGAGGTAGTCGTGTTTTTGTTATGAGTTATTGCTCTCACACCAGGACAGCGCGACGCCTAACAGTGGAGCCTCTGTTGATACATTAGGTGATGTTTTTTGCTGCTCGGACAGCAAGGTATTATAAGATGCTATCAACTCTGGGAGCTGTAGTGTATAAACATATTTTTCCATGTTGCTGCCGTAGTCACTTTGGATCAACTTGGGTAAAGTCGACATGAGAAACTCCACTTGCTCTGCTTTTGGGTTTAAACCATTTCTACTTTTTTGAAAAATTAACTCCTGCCACATAAACACAATCGACAATTCTCTATCCTCTGCTGCACTTAGCTGAGCTTTTACTGTATTCCTATAGCGTCTATAGTTTTTCCATTGATTTGCGAGCAAATAAACGTTTAACAAATTTAACCCGGTATAACTCGCCTCATATGCTTGCCCTGATTTTTGGTGATAAAGAAAAGCTTGTCTATATAGTCTTGCAGCATGTTGGTATTTGCTCATATCAAAATAAACATTGGCTAAGTTATTGTTAAGTGCCGCTTCCAGTTGCTCATCTTTAACGTCAGACAATGTTGGTGTTAAAATATTGATTGCTTCTTTTAACTGTCCCATCGTTCGATATAAAACCGCGAGATTATTAACGATACGGGGCCTTTGATCATGAGTTGAGTACCTGAGTGCACATTCGTAGTTTATTTGAGCAAGAGCAGGTTGATTAATGCGGCGATAATAAATCGCAAGATTGTTTGCAATTAACCCTTTCTCTGACTGAAGATAGGTAAGCCAATCAGCACTTTCAGAAAATAGCTCCACAATTTCAGTTATTCTACGTACATTATTTGATTTTATTGATGCCTCTAAGCCTGCTCGATGTAGCTCATATAAACCTTTTGAGGGCTGCACTGGCAGTTTGGGTAATACTGCTTCATAGGCTCGAGTTGCTTGTGCTGGGTTAGAGATGTTTAAATCTTGAATAACCCGCAATGTCTTAAACAGCTCATCAGGTGCAAGTACTGTCAGGGAAGAAACAACAATTAAAACTGGAAGCACTTTCGCTCTCCGATTTCCTGATTTAAAGTAATCATAGTGGAGCTTCTTTTGGTTGGCAAAATGCCTAATAGCAATTTACTTAACGTTTAAGTGTTCTATTATTAGGCGAGAAAATTTTGTCGATAACACAGCTACCATATTCTGCTCGCACAAAAGTATCAACATGTCTATTGGCAGACCAAAAACTTTGCTACTTATACCAATTGAATTAATTCTCTAATCAATTTGAAGGGTGAAATAGCATATTAGCTTCGTTAAAAATTTCTCATTTAGAACAACTAAATAGCAAAATTTTTGCCTTGCCTATATGGATATAGGTACCTTAGCGGTAGCAGGACGCGAGAGCGGTGCTACTAAAGCTATTTCCCCGCTTCAAGATAGATCATTTACTTAATAC
>NZ_JAKEVK010000345.1:0-2355 GCF_022398435.1 Pseudoalteromonas sp. Isolate6
GTATAAGAATTAAAAACCTAACGAACAAAGAAGATGTAAATTACATTCTTGCAAAGCAGCTCCACGATAATTCAAACAAGCTGGCTGTATTTGCAAACCTGCTACAAAGTGATACATACAGCCTGTACCAGCTAGACACAAAAACCCAAACTATGACACTGATCGATCCCAATGAGCTGAAATTTAGCAAGGCGATACTGAATCGCGCTGGAGAAATTATGGTGGGTGTCGTTTTAAACAATGATAGCTCTATGACTTTATACAAAAAAGAAGAGCAATCATGGCAACAGGTTTTGCGCACACAACCTGGTGAACAAGTTGAAGTTATTGGCTATAACGAGTCAAAGCACACCGCAGTACTGTCAGGCAGCATTCAAGGGCGAGATAAGCAAGAACTTATTGAGCTTGATCTCGGTACAAATATATTACACACGCTACATAGTGATCCGCTCAATAACTCAGACTTATATCATGTTATTTTACAAGATGATGGACAACCTCTTATCGCGGCATATTATGATTCGAGGCTAAGAAACTACCCGCTCACTGAAAGTGCAGCATCTATACTATCTCGTATTACTTCACATTTCGGAACAGACGCAGACATACATGTTGAACAAATAGAAGGTAAAACTGGACATTGGCATATCACCACAAAGTATGCCAATAAGCCAGACGAACAATTTGTATTTAACCCAAATACTGATCAGCTTATTGGCCTGCTAAATTCAGAACCTTCGTTTGACCCTGAGCTGCTAGGCACAAGACAGTCAATCAACTATACAGCAACAGATGGTACAAAAATCCAAGCATATTTAACATTGCCTAAATATGCTAACACCACACTTCCCACAATTGTATTGCCACATGGCGGCCCTTGGGTAAGAGATAAGTGGGAATTTAGCAGTGGTTACTTTGTTCCTATTGCACATTACTTTGCCAACAGAGGTTATGCCGTTCTACAACCTAATTTCAGAGGCTCAACAGGGTTTGGTAAACATTTTACTAGCGCAGGTAACAAACAATGGGGCATAGGTTCAATGCAGCAAGATATTACTGATGGCGTGCATTATCTTATTGCTCAAGGCATCACAGATAAAAATCGTGTTGGTATTATGGGAGCGTCGTATGGTGGTTTTGCTGCATTAGCGGGAGCGACGTTTACACCAGATTTATATAAAGCCGTTATTTCATATGTAGGGCCTTCTGATCTTAATGTATTTATGGCGTCATTCCCTGAGGCATATAGACCATATTTAGGTAACTTCTACGCTGCAATTGGTGATCCGGCAATTGAGGCTGATAGAAAGGACATGGCCGCACGCTCTCCCATCAACTTTATCGACAACATTAAAGCGCCAATTATGTTAATTCAAGGAGCAAATGATCCAAGAGTGCCACAGGAACAGTCTGAATTAATAGCCAAAGCATTATTCAATGCTCAACTTCCTGTTGAATACATCTTAGCGAAAAATGAAGGGCATGGTTTTATTCAACACAATAATAAACTAGCTTCCATCATCGCCATGGAACGCTTTTTCGCAATACATTTAGGTGGAACAAAGTCTGACAGCGATGATCCTGATTTAGCCAACCATCTAGCCACATTGACGGTAGATGTTAGCACCCTTTAAATACCGTGAACTCGGGATAATAACTTGTTTTCTTGTAGCTTTTATCCCTTACTACTGCGTCAAATTTGTTTGCAATAGGCCAGCTATTGACGCACAAATTTGTCTGGTATTAAAAAATAACTTTTGGCTAGCGTGATATTACATCTGTTGAGCTTAGGTATTTTAGTTGATTAACTCATATCTTACCCTGAGTTCAAGCTAGTTAGTAAAAATTATTGAATTTGTTAATTTACTTCGCTTATGAAAGTACACATTTTTACTTTCGTTTAATTGTGAAGTACTTTAGGCTCAGCCTAATATGTACATATTAGTCGACCTAAATTCAAAGGATTTTATGAAATACAGAAACGTGCTTGTTTGCTTGATATTGTTGGGTTCTGCTTTATTAAACGGCTGTACTTTACTCGGCATGAGTTTAGCGCTTTTTACTCCTGCGTCAGGAACAGTAAAAAGTCCTTCACTTATTGCAAATGGGGCCGAATATGATGCTGAGATTATTAAACGTATTAAGGGAGTCCAAAGTACAGCTCGGTGTGCTGATTTGTACGGCGAAGAGAAAGCGATGTGCAAACGCCGAGCCGCAGCAATTGCTCGGAGTATCGAAAAACACCAATCAAAAAACTAAATGCGTTGGCTTCTGCCCTCCAACTTTAGTCACTGTTGATGTCGTAATAATTAATATTTTTATAGATATTTAATTGGTGTTCGTCAACGCTTATAG
>NZ_JAKEVK010000346.1:0-2354 GCF_022398435.1 Pseudoalteromonas sp. Isolate6
AAATTATTCAACTTCAAGAGTGAAATATGAATTCGGCAAACTATTCAGGTAAAAACTTGGAAATATGCCTCAGCAGCGATAATCCTCATTTGTTGCAGCGAAATGCACAAATTGCTTTTGCATCTGGGGCAACAAGGATAGAACTCTGTGGTGTACTGAGTTGCGGTGGCTTGACGCCAAACCCCACAGCGATACAGGCAGTTGCCCAGTATTTACCAAGCTTTGGCGAATGTATTGTGATGTTACGCCAAGCACCGCATTTTTTTATTGATGACACCATGCTCTATCAGTTACAAAAGGGGATAGATGGCATTGCTTACGCGGGCGCAACCGGTATTGCGCTTGGTTTTATAGACGATAACCAAGAGATAGCGGCTGACCATTGTCGAGCACTCATTGCCACGGCAAAATCCTTAGGCCTTTCTGTCACCTTTCATCGCGCCTTTGACGCCGCTGCAAACTGGCAGCAGGCGGCCGAGACGCTGCTAGAGTTAGGCGTTGAGCGGGTCTTAAGCGCCGGCAATACATGGCAAAGTGGCAAAGGCGCAGTGTTTGGTACCAGTCAGCTCATTGCCTTACTGAAAAAACTCAATGCTGAAGTCGAAGTTGTGATCGGTGGTGGGGTCAACACGAAAAACGCAGCGGATCTTTGGCTTTTAAGTGAATTTGGTCCACTCTCTCTACATACTCACTCTGGCGTGCACCATGGCGATGAAGTTTGCCCAAGGCTAGTTAATGCAATACTCACCGGATCAGAAAAGGCAATACAATGACAGCATCGAAGCTATTTTTAGGGATTGATGGTGGCGGGACGAAATGTAAAGTCCGCCTCGAGGATCAACATGGACAGCTCCTTGCCGAGGCCACCAGCGGCCCTGCAAACATAGCAACATCAATACATCAGGCCCAAGAGTCAATGTTGAGCGCAACAATGACAGCGCTGACAAATGCAAAAATCCCCCATCACGATATTGCTAACATCAGTGCTTTTGCAGGACTTGCCGGCGCGAATGTCACGACGGCTTGTGAGGCGATGCAGCAATGGCGTTCCCCTTTTGCACGTTTTCAATTTTCAACCGATGCACACATAGCTTGCCTTGGTGCGCATCAACACGAAGATGGCGGTGTAATCATTCTTGGCACCGGATTTTGCGCGGGTCTGGTGACGCATGGACAATTTAGGGAGTTCGGTGGCCACGGATTATTACTCAGTGATGGTGCAAGTGGCAGTTGGATCGGTTTGAGTTTAGTGAAGCATGCCATCGAGGTGCTTGATACACTGTCCCCTAGCAGTCTGATGATTGAGTCGTTTTTGACTGCCATGAATTGCCACAGTACCGAGCAGTTAGTCAAACTCACGCTAAACGCCACTCCCCAGTATTTTGCCCAGTTTGCTCAACATGTTTTTGCCACGCCAAACGATCCCTATGCCGAGCAGATCTTAAGTAGCGCGGCACGATTTATAGAGCGTTATGTCCGTCATTTGCAGAGCTTAGGGGCACAGAAAGTCGCGCTAGTTGGGGGCATTGCTATGCCTATACGTCCCTGGTTAGCTGCCGAGTACGCAGATACGCTGGTGACACCGGCACTACCACCAGAAGTCGCAGCGTTAACGCTCGCTCGACGTTAACTCTTTACGTAATTGCGACGGGATTTCACCAAATAAACGACGAAACTGCTTGCTAAAATAACTTGGCTCTGAAAAGCCACACTGATAAGCGACTTGTGATACTGGTAAGCGTGTTTCGACCAATAATTTACGGGCATTTTCCAATCTTACTTCGTTGATAAATTGATTGGGAGTTTTGGCTAAATGCTTTTTAAATCTGCGCTCCAGTGCGCTTACTGAAAGGTGAGCAAGTTCCGCCAATTCTTCGATACAAATATGACGATGGTAATGCGCCCGAATAAATTCAACGGGCGCTTCAATGGCTCTTACGTGAGACAACGCCTTTGACGTTTTCGCTAGATGTCGCGTAACACCATAAGTGCCCATAATCGCATTTTCGCCGTCAAGTAGCACTTTTTTTGACGTGGAAAACCATGCCAATTCCCCATTTGTGGTTTGGTTGAGTTCTAATCTATCCGTCACGATAAAGCCTTCCATCACTCGTTTATCATCGTTAACGTATTGGAATGCCAAGTGTTGCGGTGAAAAGTCAAAATCGGTTTTCAGTAAGATTTGATCTAGGGTTTTATAGCCCTGATGTTCAACAAAGTGTTGGTTCGCATGCACTATTCTACTTTTTGTGTCTTTGACCCAAAAGAGAATGTCTGGGATCAGGTCAAATGCTGCAATCAATTGATTTACCCCAGCTTTATTCAATATTGTTTGCTCTTCCATTGCCCTAATT
>NZ_JAKEVK010000347.1:0-2270 GCF_022398435.1 Pseudoalteromonas sp. Isolate6
GTGAAGACCAATATCGGCTTTGCGCTCTGCCCCCATCCAGCAGTTACTTTCGTCATAGCATGCACCAACGTATCGCTTGTCACTGAGATTACTAATGCTAAAGGTGATCCTGGCTTGCTCGTTGAGTTCATAATCAAAGGCGATGTCGAATAAGGTATAGGATGGCACGGTATCCGAGTTGTATTTACCAACATAAAAACTTTGAAAGACACCCACTGCTGTCCACGCCATGTCTTTGTTCCGCCAAAGTCGCCAAGCAGGCTTCCAAAAAACAAAAAATGATGGACACCCACCTCAATTTACATGTTGGGGTAGCTTGTCTTTAAGCGTCTAGCAAAATGCACCTGCCAGTAACTCAGTAAAATGATTAAGCTATTTCCAAATATCAATGAGGAGATAGCCATGAGAAAAACGCGCAGCCTAGAACAGTGGCGCAGTATTATTGAAGAACAACAAGCCAGTGATTTAACTATCATTGACTACTGCCAGCAAAATGCTTTATCAAAAACAACGTTTTATGCCGCGCGAAGTAAACTTATGCCTCATCAGGAAGCTTTGTTCGGAAAAATGATGGACACTCACCTCAACTTGCATGTTGGGGTGGCTTATCTAAGCTTTTAGTTCTTCAAACTCTAAGTTCAGGGGAATTACGTCATTGTATTTTCAAGCAATCCGGGGGGGGGTCCATAAAACGAGTTCCTATTTACCCATACGAATGGGTTCATCAAGGAAAATGAAGCTTGGCTCCGAGATAAAACAAATTAATTACTCCGAGAAGAATCCGTTCTAGGTTGGATATTATGAATATTACTAAAGAATCAGAGTTAATGGCCCTTCATCGGGCCATCATTGAGGCAAAGTTCAAAGAGTCACACGAAGACTCTACAATTCCGTACAGTGGAATCCTTTCAGGTTTATCAGAAAGGATTGTTACCAATATTATTCAAACTCTTTCGGAAAATGGTGAACTCGATGAAGCCAAAAGCTGGGCATCGATAGTCAAATTAAATGAAGACTGGCATGGCTATGAATGTATTAAAAACTGGATACAAGAAACTGAAAGCTGGGTTGATATGAGTGTAGAAAATAAGTCACAATTCATCAAAGTTTTGTGCTCACCATATCAACCTTCCAAGCATCAAGAAAATGACTTAATTGAATTTGGTGATAGGCACTGGAAGACATAATCTATTTTTATACAGTCACCGATAAGTATGGTGAATTGTCTAACTTTGCAAAGCTAGGGTTCGAAGCCGATGGAAAATACTGGCCGAAAGTCGAGCACTATTTCCAAGCAAAAAAGTTTGAAGGTCAACCGTATGAAGAAAGAATCAGGTTAGCTTTTACTCCAAAAGATGCAAGGAATATGGGGAGAAGTCGAGAATACCCTATAAGGCGTGATTGGGAAGATGTTAAAGTAAATGTCATGAAGACAGCTCTAAAAAGCAAGTTTACGCACAACAAAAGAGCTAAGGACCTTTTGTTGTCAACGAAAAAGCACGAGCTTATAGGAAGCTCGCCACTTGACTACTATTGGGGCTGTGGTGGTGATGGTAGTGGTGAAAATGTTCTTGGAAAGCTACTTATGGAACTTCGGGAAGAGCTTCAGATTCAGATGTAGTGCCTTGTAACTTATCAAGTCCCAGCTCAGGGTCCATTCGGGATCTTGGGCTAATCTTCCACCCATCAGCACAGAAAAAATGATGGACACCCACCTCAACTTGCATGTTGGGGTGGCTTGTCTAAGCTTTTAATTCTTTAAATTCTAAGTTCAAGGAGTGAACTATGGCATTAGTAAGGAAGCGGCAAATCAGTTTGTCAGATACGCTCTATTATCATTGTGTTTCGCGCTGTGTTCGCCGTGCTTTTGTGTGGTGAATACAAGTTTACGGGTAAGCCATATAGGAAAAGAAATGATAGAAAAAAATGATGGACACCCACCTCAATTTGCAGAGTCGCGTTAAAAACGTTAAGGTGGGTGTCCGTTTAAATCTGTCAGTCTATGTCCTTTCGTAAGCTCTCTTAGGTGAGACTAAAAGCGATAGTGAAGACCAATATCGGCTTTGCGCTCTGCCCCCATCCAGCAGTTACTTTCGTCATAGCATGCACCAACGTATCGCTTGTCACTGAGATTACTAATGCTAAAGGTGATCCTGGCTTGCTCGTTGAGTTCATAATCAAAGGCGATGTCGAATAAGGTATAGGATGGCACGGTATCCGAGTTGTATTTACCAACATAAAAACTTTGAAAGACACCCACTGCTGTCCAC
>NZ_JAKEVK010000348.1:0-2269 GCF_022398435.1 Pseudoalteromonas sp. Isolate6
GACGTTAATTTATTATTTTAAGTCCTAGAATGAAAAATTAAAATAAAAACATAGAGTTAAGTTTTGGCATGTAGGTTGCTTCGTCATGTATACCACCAATTAACCATAAAGATAAATATGGGTGTTAATAAGTCCAAAACTGCAAAACATACGCGAATTTTCAAACGTGAAATCTCGTTTAAGATTATATCGGCACGACTGAGCTGCTTGGTTATCTAAGTTGATGGATACGTCTTACTACTTCTCAATCGGTCATACCAGAAGCTGTGTCATTAACTCAGAAATACCGCTATGCACTGTTGTTTTAGCGCTTAACTCCATCATTTTAGCAACGTTAACCTAATAACAAGGGAGTCCATATCAGTGCCAGATTATTATAGATATTTGATTTTTGCCTCTACAGTAATTGGAACCTCAATTTCATCAGTGCAAGCTAGTGCAACACCTGTGGTGAAAGTCGAAGAGGCGCGAAAGTGGCAGCGAGGAATTCAAAAGCCGCTGTATTGTCATGCCGATGTTCCTTTCCGTCAGCAAGTTTCAAGTCATGTATCTGCTGAGCTAACTTGGTTGTTACCGGCTGGTAGCCGAGTGAAAGAAGGGGAAGTATTAGCGAAACAAAATGACTTCTATCTAAAGCGTCAGCTTGCTCAATTGGATGCGAATGCTAAAGCTGCGCGTGCAAACTATGTTTATTCCTTTAATGAGTACGACCGCCTGAGCAAATTAGATGAAGGAGGAGTTGTATCGAGCTCGGAATTGCAGCAACACAAAAGAGACTATCAAACAGCAGCAGAACAAAATGAAATTTATGCTGAGCAATATCGTTTAGTTGAACATCAATTAAATAATTTAACGCATCGAGCGCCCGCAGACGGTGTTGTGCTATCGCTATTTGGTGAGCCGGGAGAGTGGGTTGGCGAAGGAGAGAGTATCTTAGTTTTTTTGCCAGCTCAGCAGCAGGAAGTGACTTGTCGAGTTGCATTAGACTTATATCAGGAGTTCAATCAATTTGAAGGTGCGAAACTGTCATTGGCTGACGGCACTGAGTTGTTTTTAGACCGTGATGCCGGCCTTGTGAGTAGCCAAGATCAAACTATCAATTTACATTTGAAATTCAAACACAATCCTCCCGAAAAATTTCTTATTGGTCAACGATATGTCGTTGACGTGTCGATGGCTGCCAGTAATTTAACCAAGGTGCCATATGATGCCTTGACTATAAATAAAAATGAATATTACGTTTGGCGTGTAGATCAAAAGAACAAAGTGAATAGAGTTGTTGTAAAAATTGTGGACACTGACAAAAACCACTCGGTGATCCAAGGAGAAATCCAAGCCGGCGACAAAGTAGTAGTCAAAGGAAAAATAGCACTGAAAGATGATGCACAAGTTACCATTAATAGTCAGGGTAAACTATGAAATTAGTTGAAAAATATGGCTCTATTATCATCGCCTTTTCATTTTTACTGGTATTGCTGGGGGTTTTAGCTGGTGCAAAACTCCCCAATGCGTTATTACCTAAAATCGATAGAGCCCAAATTGCCGTGGTGACATCTTGGCCGGGGAAAACTGCAGCAGAGATTGAGCAGAGCTTAGTTTCACCTCTTGAGCGACAGCTTGCAGGTGTGAGCCAATTAAAAAATTTACAAACTAATATTTCAAATGGCCAAGCGTGGACCACCTTGAACTTTCATTATCAAGCCGATATGGAAAAAACTTATATGGAGGTTTTGGCGCGGATCAATCAGGTTCCGGATTGGCCTCCTCAAGTTGCAAAGCCCAGCGTAATTGACTATAGCAATGGTGCGGGCTCAACTTTGGCTTCCTTGTTTTTGTATTCAGGTACAGAGAAGTCACAAGAAGACTTTATGCATGCCTATCGCGCTTATGTCGAGCCTGCCATGACAGATATTCCGGGTATCACCAACATCAATATGGATAATAATCGACTGGCACAACGGGTAGACATTGAATTTGAACCACGGAAGTTAACTCAGTTTTCATTGAGCATAGAGCAAGTGACTCGTAAACTACAGGGCCTAATCGACCGCTCAGGAGACAGTCTATTATTGGGGTCGAAAGAGTATGATTTGCACTTTAAAGGCCAGATGGCATTGACCGAGTTACGCAATTTACCAATTGCGGTTACTGGTGTTCGAGTTGTACGCTTAGGGGAAGTGGCAAGTGTGCATAAACGGTTTGTGTACGACTGGTCATACTCAGCTTTTAAGGGTAATCAAGCGATATACTTTTACCTACAACCAGATAA
>NZ_JAKEVK010000349.1:0-2268 GCF_022398435.1 Pseudoalteromonas sp. Isolate6
TAACTTACCAGTCAAAGGCTATAATTTAAACAGGCAAATCACCTGCTACACGCAAGGAGTGACTTGTCCGAGCCATCGATTGGCTCGCTAAGAACAAATTACATCTAGATAACATGTTAAAAATGCTCAATTTTATCTGTTGCTGGTTATTTGTCGCCATAAATGGCGACCTACGTAAGATCTTGGCGTAAAGTTCTCGGTAATGCATTTTTATGTCGTGACATCTCATCTGATACTGCTGAGATAAATTGGTCGGCATCATCTACCCCGACAAATATATTTTTAACACTCCCCACGGGTTCAATCAGTTCAATTTCAACATTTGGATAGCCTGAGTAGTTATAACGTTTTATAGACCTAGCACGCTTTACAAACTCCATGTTCTTCTGAATTTTTTCTATGTTGCTTAACGGTATTGCCAATGGCTGATAAAGACCATATCGGATGAACAAATGATTTCCCACCAAAGAAATAGGCCGTTTTGCAACAGCGCGGTACTCCGCAAAGAAAAATACTAAGCTAAACGCTGTCAGCAGAGTAATGATATTTGCCGCAAATGGGGACCAAATAAAATGCAAAAATAGATGCATAATTGGCATTTCAAACGCTATTAATAAAATAAAGCCAAGCAGATTACTTTGTGCGCCATCTTTACTATGGTAAGTAAAGTGCTGCTCGCCACTAAAACTTTCAGGCTGCACTCGCTTAGAAAAAAGCGCATAGGTCCACATACGCGTTTCAAAACTCAGTAGCTTTGCAACAGGGCCGTCACCCGCATATTTTTTAATTGGCTTTTCAATGGCATGGTCGGGATCTTCACTCTTGCAAATGGCGGCTTTAATCGCAAGGTATACGGTTAAAATTGCAGCCAGTTCAAAGGCAAGCACGATAGCCAATAAAACATAGCGCCCACTCTCAAGATAATGCCAAACCAGTTTGCTTTGTTCGGGAATAATGTAACTGCCGACGAGCACCGCAAGGCACACTAAAATAATCGACTTCAACAAGGCTTCTTTTCTATCTTCAACACAGAAAAAGCAGACTATCGGCAAGACTATTAACGCATCTAACAGAAACAGCCATTCAAAATTTGCATTGCCATAATCATTAAGCGTACCGTTTGATTGGTAATAGAACCCCCACCATAACGAAACACACACAAGAAATAATAAGGGGACTTTTGACTTAATAGAACTACTCATACATGTCTCCGTGCAGTATCAAGCCTGAGCTAAAATTCTTGACGAAAGAGCGAAAACCAAGCCCTTAAGCTTCTTATGAGTAACTAGTTAAGCATGCAAACAAGCTGCATGCTTTCCCGTCAGCCAAAACCTTAGCTCTTGAAGCAATTCAGCTTCAATCTCAAAAGTAGTTTTCGTTTTGAAATCAAGCGTTTCAGTATTACTATAGCGCTCACTACCCGAGTGAGTCACTTCAAGTGCTAGATGCCCCAATGACGATAGAGAGTAATATCTTAGTCTTAACTCACGGTCGTCGTAGGTATCTTCGGCTGCACCACGCAATAATAATTGCGCCTCACCAGTTCTGGTGTCGTAAAGAGAGCTCAGTGCATTTATGAATTGCGCTATTTCGTCATCATGAGAACTAGAGTATGCCTTAAACGCCAGATTAGATGAGGAATGAGTACTCTTTATTTTCGAATGAACGCAAACTTCCTTAACCCACTCTTCATCGTCAGCATAACCAAAAAATGACAGCTCGAGTTCAACATTAGACCTTCTATCGATTGAATGAATTTGCATAAATCTACTTGTCTAAAGAGCCTGTTAAGAAGGTGAAAATGTTTAGCTAAAATATGGAGCGAAGCGAAACCAAACCCGCTGTCTTAGTTACGTTTTAAATGCCTTGTCAGCTGTGATTCAACCAACAAACCTTCGTTTCTGTTCGTATATCAATTACTTTTTTAGGTTTATACGGAGTATCTAGAGTAGCAATCGCCACTGACACCCAATCAGGATAGTTTTCACTACCTCCCCACTCAATACTCGAGCGGCAAACTTTACAGAATTTTCGCTTAATATTGGCAGAAGAGTTGTATTCTGTTAGCGAAGAAGAGCCAGATAAATAAACGACATCGCTTTTAGGTAAACTAGCATATGTAGCAAACGCTGCACCGTGTTGTTTTTGACACATATTACAATGGCAGTGTGATGCTTTTTTAGGCTCACTTAACAATTTATATTTTACTTCTCCACAGAGACAACTACCTAAATACATAATAACCTTACTGCTCATTCGCGTGAATTC